>CAYMDZ010000113.1:0-4148 GCA_964389355.1 uncultured Muribaculaceae bacterium
GCAAGGAAGGCCTGTCCGAGAAGGAGATACTCGACCAGTTCAAGAAACCGGTAAAGATGCGCGTCTTCGCATGGAACGACAAGGGCTATGTGGACACGGTGATGACCCCGAACGACTCCATAAAGTACTGCAAGTCATTCCTCAGGGCATCGTTTATGGCGATAGAGCCGGGAACCGGCGAGGTGAGGGCCTATGTGGGAGGGCCGTCATACAAGTACTTCAAATATGACAACGTCCGCCAGGGAAAGCGCCAGGTGGGAAGTACCGTCAAACCTTTCCTCTACACGCTGGCCATGCAGGAGGGCATGTCGCCCTGCGACAAGGTGGTCAATATGCCTCAGACCTTCAAGGTGAACGGGGAGACCTGGACGCCGCGAAGCACGGACCGTGCGGACTACATCGGCAAGACCGTGACCCTCAAGTGGGGACTCACCCACAGCTCGAACAACATCTCCGCCTACCTTATGAAGCAGTTCGGGCCGGTGGCTATGGCCAGGATGATGCGCAAGATGGGTGTTACCAGCCATATAGACGAGGTCTATTCGCTCTGCGTGGGTCCTGCCGACCTGACGCTCTGCGAGATGGTGTCCGCCTTCAACACATTCCCGTCCAAGGGAGTGTATTCGTCGCCGCTCTTTGTCACCAGGATTGAGGACAGCGACGGCAACCTGCTTACCGAGTTCACGAACAAGAAGGTGGAGGCGATAAGTGACCGCACGGCCTATCTTATGGTCAACCTTATGGAAGGCGTCATCAATCACGGAACCGGCGTGCGCCTGAGGGGCAGATACAAGCTGACCGGACAGATCGCGGGCAAGACCGGTACGACCAACGACAACTCCGACGGATGGTTCATAGGCTATACTCCGAAGATAACGGCGGGAATATGGGTCGGAGGTGAGGACAGAATGGTGCATTTCAAGGACCTGGCCCAGGGAAGCGGTTCCAATATGGCCCTTCCGGTGTGGGGTATCTTCATGCAGAAATGCCTGGCCGATCCTGCGCTGGACATCAGCGAATACGACACTTTCGAGGCTCCTGCCGGGATGAACCTTGACCTGAGCTGCACCGGAGGCGACATAGAGACCGAGGAAAACGCCGCGGAGTTCTTCGGGACGCAGCCGGACGAAGGAGAGGACTTTTTCAACTGAGATGTATTTCGAATATAACGGTATAAAGGTTTATTACGAGCAGAGTGGAGAGGGGCGGCCTCTGTTGCTTCTCCACGGGTGGGGGTGTACTCACGAGATTTTCTCTGCCTTTATGCCGGATTTCTGCGCCAGTCATCAGGTGACGGCCATTGACTTTCCGGGCTTCGGACTGTCGGAGGAGCCGCTGCAGGTGTGGGGCGTGGAAGAATACACGCAGATGCTCGAGGCGCTGTGCGCCCATCTGCAGATAGTCAAGCCAAGTATCGTGTGCCATTCCTTCGGAGGCCGTGTCACGATTCTTTTCGCGTCACGCAATGCCGTGGACAGGATGATATTTGCAGACGCCGCCGGCATCAAACCGCGCAGGCCGCTGAAATATTATATAAAGGTATATTCGTACAAATTGGCCAAATGGTGGCTGCTGAAGGTCCGGCGCGATGAGGACAGGTTCAGGGAGCTCAGGGCTTCCCGCGGATCTTCCGACTACAGGAACTCTTCCGACAGGATGAAGGCCATTCTGTCGCGGGTGGTGTCCGAAGATCTGAAGGGGTATCTCCCGAAGATTCAGGCTCCGGTCCTGCTGTTCTGGGGGGAGAACGACACCGCCACTCCGCTCAGGGACGCGCGAATAATGGAGAAGCTGATCCCGGATGCCGGCCTGGTGCTGGTGGAAGGCGGATCGCATTTCTCGTTTCTGGATAATCCGGGTCTGTTCCGGTCTATGATTCAAACATTTCTGAAGTGATGCATATAGGTATCAGAATAGCTCTTTATGCGGTCTGCGCGCTGCTGTATTTCACGCTCATATTCTATTATATGAACATGTTCCAGCAGAACTCGTACCGTCCGGAGAGGTTCCTGCGCTGGCTCAAGGCCAATCCCGTGCCGCATCCGTTCCGTCCGGCCAAGGTGAAATTCGTGTTCACCCAGAGGATGAAAAGGCTGTTTGCGGTGGAGGCGCTGCTGTTCATATTGGCCTGCGTGGTATCCGTATGGGTGGCATTGGCCCTGGCGGTACTCAGTCCATTTGCGCTGCTGCTTTCGAACCTTATCGTCTCTCCGGTGGAAAAGGCCGTCACGCGGTGGTTCTACCGGGATGCGCAAAAGCGACTGCGCGCCCACAAGGACCTTATAATTATCGGCGTTACAGGAAGTTACGGTAAGACCAGCACGAAGAATTATCTTTACCGTGTGCTCAGCGAGAAATACAATGTCCTGATGACTCCGGGCAATTTCAACACCACCCTGGGCGTCGTGAGAACGATTAGGGAGCGCCTGGAGCCGTATCATCAGGTCTTCATCGTGGAGATGGGGGCCAAGCGGAGGGGTGACATCAGGCAGATCTGCGACCTGGTTCATCCGACCATTGGCATAGTTACCGCCGTGGGGCAGATGCATCTGGAGACCTTCGGCAGTTTCGAGAACATTCAGAAGACAAAATTTGAACTTATAGAGGCGCTTCCGGCGGGCGGTTACGGCGTGATAAACGCCGAGTCGCAGGGCATCGCTTCCTATGGAGGAGTGCCGGAGCACTGCCGGGTGGAGAGTTACGGAATCGACGCTCACCGCTGCTCGGCCAGGGCCTGCGACATAGAGTACAGCGCGTCGGGGATGGAGTTTGACCTGATCACCCGCAGCGGGAAGACCCATTATCAGACACATCTGCTGGGGGACAACAACATCCTCAACCTGTGCGCCGCGCTGATGGTGGGAGAATATCTGGGTGTGGGCGAAGAGCAGAGGCAGAGGGCCGTTTCCAAGATTCAGCCGGTGGAGCATCGCCTGAGCATGTCGCGCAAGGGCGGACTGGTCGTTCTGGATGACGCATACAATTCGAATCCCGAGGGTGCCGCGATGGCTCTGTCCGTGCTTCATTCCATAAAGATTCCGCAGGGGGCGAACCGGGTGGTGATCACTCCGGGATTCGTGGAGATGGGCCCGGCACAGGCGGACGCCTGCCGCAGGCTTGGCGCATTGGCGGCGAAAAGCGCGGACATCCTGGTGATAGTGAACAGGACGAACCGCGAGGCGATATTGGCCGGGGCGCGCGAAGCGGGGATGGAGGAAGAGAGGATAATCGTGGCGGATTCGCTCTCGCAGGCGCTCGCGCTTGCAGGAAAGTATTTTACGGCAGGGTCGGTGGTTCTTTATGAGAACGATCTGCCGGATATGTTTGCATAGTAAAAGTAACAGAATATGAAAATCACAGTAGGAGTCCTTTTTGGAGGGCGTTCAGTTGAAAACGAGATTTCAGTCGTAACCGCATCGCAGGTTATGGAGTCGATGGACAGGGAGAAATACGAGATCGTTCCTATCTACATAGCCAAGACGGGAAAATGGTACACCGGCAGGGAACTGCTTGACCTCAAGCGCTATAAGGATATGCCGTCACTTTTCAGGGACTGCACGGAGGTGTATTTCAAGTCCATCTACGGGGACAGGAACCTTTATTCAAACGGCGGATTTCTGGGCCGCGAGAAGGTGGTGGCCAGGATCGACACCATCCTCCCTACCCTGCACGGCACCAACTGCGAGGACGGAACGCTTCAGGGCGTGCTTGAGGTGATCGGCATTCCGTATGTCGGGTGCAACACTTTCGCTTCCGCCAACGGAATGGACAAGATCTCGATGAAGCAGATTCTTCGCGACAGCGGCATCTCGGTGGTTGATTTTGTGTGGTTTACGGACAAGGAATGGGATCACAGCCATAAGGAGACCGTCGAGAAGATAGAGAAGAGCCTGGCTTATCCGGTAATAGTGAAGCCGGCCAATTCCGGCTCGAGCGTGGGCATTTCGCCGGCGCACAATGAACAGGAGCTGGTGGACGCCATCGACAATGCCGCCCAGTTCACCACCCGCATCATAGTTGAGAGAATGCTGTCCAACCTTAAGGAGGTGAACTGCTCCGTGATGGGCGACTACTATAACTGCAAGGCTTCCGAATGCGAGGTGCCTCTTCTCAGCGGCGAGATCCTCAGCTACTCCGACAAGTATCAG
>CAYMDZ010000114.1:0-4083 GCA_964389355.1 uncultured Muribaculaceae bacterium
ACGAAAGCGAAGTTTTCCGAAGGCGTGAAGGTCGTGGAGCACGTAGGAGAAGGATTTGTCGAACTCGTGGAAAATTTGCATCTGGAAGGCGAAGAGGTCGAGCGGACCGTAAGCGCTTCGCTGCAGCCACTGCTCGAGGCCGGCGCGGACACCGTCGTTCTGGGATGCACGCACTACCCTTTCCTGCTTCCGGTGATGCAGAAAATTGCGGGCGAGAACGTTCATTTCATAGATCCGGCTCCGGCAGTGGCCAGAAGGGTCATGCACATAATCGGGGAGAACGGGATCACGCTGGAAAACAGGCCCGGGGTCAACGTACAAATAAAAAGCAGCGGGTCAGATGAAACTGCCCGCCGCCTTCTGGGTTATATTCTGTCACTTCTGAATCTGGCCTAACACCTCGAAATAAGGCTTGCCCTCATTCAGAATCAGTCTGTACACCGTGTCATCCACCAGGTAATACTCCTTGCCGTCGCTAAGGGTCGCGGTGCTGTAATCATCAGGAAGTTCCTCTATCACGGCACCTGCAGGAGGAACTATGGTCTCGTACTGGCCGGAGGCATTTTTGACGAAGAACACGCCGTCGTCGTAGTAATAGTCAGTGCCTATCGCCGCATAGCTCTGGACAAGTCCCAGACGGGTGGCCAGGGCGTATGACTCCGTGCTGCGCTGCGAGTTCTGGGCATTGTTCTGCTGCAGAGCCTCGTTCTGGCTCGCCAGAGTGGCGTTGTTCTGCGCTATCTGCTGATTCTGCTGCGCGATGATGTTATAATTCTCGTTGATAATGTTATACTGCCTGTTCCACAGGTTGTAGTATGCGAAGGAGCAGACTACCGGAGCGTAGGCGTACACGTCAGGAGAGAAATAATATCCGTAAGGCGGACGGCACACATAGTATGATCCGTCATAAAGCCTGTAATAGACGTCGTCGCAGATGTAATATTTCCGTCCCCAGAATATGTCTATGTGATGGTTGCGCGGAATCCTGTTGATTCTGTAGCCGTAATAGTGGCATCCGTGGTTGTAGAAGCGTGCAGGATTCTTGTGCGAAATCGGGCCGCGGTCGCGCGGTGCGACGTGATGCGGTGCGCCTCCCGGTCCGACATGACCCGGCTTGTAACCCTTGCCAGGCTTCCCTCCGTCAGGAGCGGGGCCTTCCGGACGACGGAATCCGTTACCACCTCCGTTCGGTGCGCCCGAAGGGTGGTTCTGTCCCGGCTGGGTGTGCTGCGGAGGGCGCTGCTGAGCGCCGCTTCCCTGTCTGTCCGGGGCGCCTGACGGCTGGTTCTGCTTGCCCGGATTGACATTCTGCGAAGATTTGCCGTTCTTCGCATCGCGCTGTGCAGGCGAAGGACGGCGTCCCTGCTGTGAAGCGGATGACTTCGCGTTATTGGCTCCCGGAGCCTGCGGTCTGGCAGAGGCTGAAGGACGTGCGGCAGGTGCCTGTTGCTTCTTTTTTTCTGTCGATGAGGCCTTTGCCGATTTGGTGTCACCCTTGGACGGACGTGCGGTACTGCCCTGACGGGAAGACCCGCTGGAGCGCGACGAGCCGTTCGAGCGGCCTGTGGTCTGAGTAGTGTGCGAACGGGAAGGGCGCTGGCTCTGCCCGTAGGTGACAGGCCCTGCCAGCAAAGCCGCGACGAGAGCCAATGTCACTGTGGTTAATCTGTTCAATCTCATAAGCCTTTTATTTTAATTGCCCCCAGGTGAGATCTATCGCCTGACGGACAAAAGGTGAAATCTCTATGGAAAGTCCCTTGTATTCTTTCAGCGGGACCGAGCCTTCCGTAATCGCAGACCGCAGCTTAACAGTCTCATTCTTAAGCTTTTCCACATCTGTCTCGAAAGGAAAAGTCTGCGACAGGACGCTCAGCATGTAATTTTCTATGCCAATGCGGTTAATAGCACGAATCGTGCCATCGTGGACATCGAAGATCAGCGAGCCGGCGAAAAGAAGGCTCTCGCCGCGGCACTCCACCTTGAAGGAAGGCTCGCCGAAGACCTTGGACCGGGTGACACTGTCGAAGAACAGTTCGTCGTAAAGCACGCCGCCGTATTCTATGCGGCCGTCGCTGTATCTGACAGTCTGCGGACCGGCGCCGTCGGAAATCATCTCGAAGGTGATCTCGTCACCCATAAGCACTGGGACGTTGTATCGCGGCTGCGTGCGGGTAAGACGCCAGGCCACCATCTTCTCGTCCTCGGCGGAGATGGTCACCTCGTCCAGCATCTCTTCCAGATACTGCGAGTTAAGTTTCTGGAAATCATCCATTTTCGGACACACGAAGTAGCCGGCCATATCCGCCGCGCCGGGAGTCATCGTGAGATGATCCTCCCCTGTGGAATAATAATGGTGAGAGCGTACCTCGCCCCTGAGTACCACGAAACAGCGGTATTCGGCGTCGTGGCAATAGATATAAAGGTTCAGTCTCGGCTCCGGCTCACCCTCCCGCTGAGGAGCGCAGTCCACCAGACGGTAGAAAAGCTTGGCCAGGGACTTGGGGGTGTCGGAACGCATCGCGTACACTCCTCGACAGTACCCGTCGAAATGGTACAGCTTCGCGTCCTGGCCCGCGGTCAGAGGCTGCGGAGAGGTCTCCAGATAGGCGTCCACCGCGTTCTGCAGAGGCAGGAGCCCGTTCGGAATGGCCTGGAAATGCATATGGTCAGGAGCGGACGCGCCGCTGTGGGGGCCGTTGTAGAACACCAGATAGTCGGGGTATCTGCGGGCGAAGTCCATCATATCCACGAAGTTGTGCCAGATGGACTGGGGGCTGTGGATGTCGCGGGCTATCACGAAATGGTTCGGAAATATCGGGTAGGGATTGACCTGAATGTTATAATGTCTGTCCTTGCGGCCTTCGAACTTGATGTGGAACTGGGCCGCCGGGCGATGGGCCACGCACAGGAAACACGGTCTGGCGGCCAGGGACGCGGCGTCCACCTCGGCGGTCGTGGACGCTATGCGGCAGGGGTTGTGCTGGGCCTTGCAGTCCAGGTCGAACACCTTCAGATCCTTGACATTGGCCTGCTTGAGGCTACGGAAGTTGCTTGATGCCAACGGCCACACGGACAGCTGGTCCTGCAGAAATTTGGTTATCTCATCCATCTAGAGCAGAGCGAGAATTTTATCTTTATAATCGGAATATTCGAGTTCGAAGTCGGGGGTGAAGACATCCCGGCCCAGAGCGGCGTCTATCTCTTCCATGGTCCAGTAGCGGCCGCCACACACCTCGTAGTTGTCCGCCACAGGGGTGAACGTGCCAATGGTGACATACAGATTCACAAGCTCCGTATCGGCTTCGAAATCAGAGACATAATTGGCCAGGAACTGGGGATTGAAGCGGTCGAGCCTGATCTCTTCCCAGGCCTCGCGGTACAGGGCCTCCTCGTAGCTCTCGCCATAGGTCACGTGTCCGCCCACGGCGATGTCCCAGCGGAGCGGATATTTCTCCTTGGCAGCGGAGCGGCGCTGAAGGTAAAAGCGCGAAAAACGGTCCACAACTTCGAGGTGCACCACAGGGTGCATCAGAGGATTGGCCTGACTGTGGCAGTTCTGTCTGGAGCTCTGTGCGAAAACCCTCCCGGCAGTGTCGACCACCGGAAGCATCTCTTCGCAAGCCTCTCTGCTCCCGATTACGGGTGCATTCTCAACGGGGTAGAAAAGTTCCATCATATCCCGCTGTTCCTGATGATTTCGAGCTCCTGCGGAGAATAGAGGAGTCTGTCTAGCACGTCCGGGAAGAAGTTCATAAGAACTATGAACGCCGCCACTGCCAATGCGGCCAGGACGAGCAGCCAGATGACTATCTTCCAACCCAGCGGAAGGCGCTTTTTCTGGCGCGGATGGGCGGATGGCTGGCTGGAGCCTTCGGGCTGGACTGGGGGCTCTGGCTGAATGGCAAAAGCAGACTGTGTAGCCAGAACTGATTGATCAGAACCTTCGGGCTGTGCGGCAGGTTCCGGCTGTTTGACGGTTTCGGGCTGAGCCTTCAGGGCAGGCTGCGGAATATCAATGGGCTGCAGTGTGGCGGCTGGACGGTTTTTCAGCGACACGCTTTCCAGACCGAATCCGTCAGGAAA
>CAYMDZ010000115.1:0-4053 GCA_964389355.1 uncultured Muribaculaceae bacterium
TAAGAGGAGAGAAAGGCTCGTTGAAAGCGATGTGTCCGTCCTCGCCGATTCCGCCCAGGAACAGGTCGAATCCTCCGGCTGCGACGATGGCCTTCTCATAAGCTGCGCACTCGGCGTCGAGGTCGGCGGCATTGCCGTTGAGGATGTGGATGTTCTGCTCAGGTTCGTCGATGTGCGAGAACAGATTGGCCCTCATGAACGAGTGATAGCTCTCCGGATGGCTCTCCGGCAGGCCTACGTATTCATCCATGTTGAACGAGATGACGTTCCTGAATGAAAGTTCGCCGTCCTTTACCATGCGGGCCAGTTCACGGTAGGTCTCGATAGGAGTCGAACCGGTGCAGAGTCCGAGTACGAACGGCTCAGAAGTACGCGCAGCCTTCTCCTTGATCCTGGCTGCGATGTGGTGAGCGGCCCAGAGGGACCCCTCAGCTGAGTTTTGTTTAATTATAACCTTCATAACTGTTATGAAATTTTATTTGTTTGTCCAAGTGTATGTTCTTCCGAAATGGTCGGTCACCTTTACCGTCACCTGCGCATCATTATCTGCTGTAATGTTTGTTTTTGATTCCGAAATGGTCGCAGTAGCGGTCATAAAGGTGACCGGCCTGCGTGTAGGAAGAGTTCGGGCTCATAAAATGGCTGAACTCGAAGGTGATTACGTCCTCCATACCGGCACGGCGGGCCGCGTCAAGCTTGTAGAGGAGCTTCTCCCATTTGATGGGGAGGAACCGTATAGGCATATCGCGGTCGAAGCTTTCGACATTGGTCCAGCAGCGCATACCGTACTTGTCGGCAAGCTTCTTGTTCACGCACAGATAGTCGTAAAGGTCCCAGTAGTCCACCTGACCGTCCTGGAACGCGAGGATGTCCACTGCGCCCTGAACGTCACGGAGAATCTCGTTCCACTCCCTCTCGTGCTCCTCCACGCTGGTGGCGGTATCGCCCCACATCACCTGGTCGGTCTTGACACCGTGGATGTAAGGGGAGATCATACAAGGCAGGCCGCCGGAGACTTCCTTCGCGTGTTTGCCCACGCCGGCCATAATCTTGGCGATGTTCTTCGTCCTGCGGCTGACCTCCTGGCTGAGGTACCAGCCCTGGAAGCTCTTGTGATGGCCGTACTTGGCCCAGACCTCGTCGATGAGGGCGTTGTTCACGTCGATCTCCTTCTGGTACTCGCCCTCGTGCCACCATTGGCCCGAATCATAAGTGCCGAAGTAGAACGCCATTCCGTATTTGTCGGCGAGGGTGAGGAACATCTCCACCAGGTCCACCGGAGGGTAGATGGCGGCAGGATTGGCATTGAGGACAGACTCGAAAGGAGCGGCTATCCACCGGCCGAGACCGCAGCGGATCATTACCACCGTGTTGATGCCCATATCCTTCATCGCGCGGAAGTCGCGGTCCCATTCCTTCACGCCCCAGTTCTGGTGCGGAATGTCCCAGCTTATCTCATCCAGGAAGGTGGCCCTGATAGGCAGGGCCTGACCCATTCCCGGAGTTTCATACAATTTGTCGTTCAGATAGTTCTCCCCGCCGTTCTTGCAGCCGGCCACGCTGATGACGGCCAGCGCGGCGAGAAGGAGAGTCCGGAGCCGATTCATAGCACGCGACTATTTGAGGGCGTCGAGAATCTGCCAGATCTGATAAAGTCCTCTAGGAACGTGGAAGCAGCCCTTCCATTTGCCGCCCTTGAGAGGGAGAAGGACTTCGCCGCGGCGGTTCAGGTAGCCGTACCATTCAGGATACTCCTGATCCTTGAAATGAGTCCACATATAGTCGTTGAGCTTCTTGAACCACTCGAGACATTTCTCGTTGCCGGTCAGCTGATAGCCCTTTATCATCGCGATGGAGCTCTCAAGGTGTACCCACCAGAGCTTCTGGTCCCATTCGAGCTCCTGGGTAGGGTAGCCCTTACGGTCCATGAAATAGAAGATTCCGCCGTACTGCTTGTCCCAGCCGTATTCGATGACGCTGAGCGAGATCTCGACGGCCTTCTCGATGAGGGCCTTGTCGCCCCGGCGTATGCCGATGTTCATAAGGAACCACATAGCCTCGAGGTCGTGGCCAGGGTTCACCTTCCTGCCTTCGAAGCAGTCGATGAGCGATCCGTCAGGTGCGAGGTTCTCCAGGATGACGCCGAGGTCAGGCTGGTAGAACACGTCCACGATCTCATGTACGCTCTCGTCTATGGTCTTGTCTATCAGTGCAGGATCGTTGATGATGTCCTCCACTTCGAGGGCCATGTTGCAGATGATCATAGGGAGGGCGAAGTCCTTCATCGGACGGGTGCCCGGATAAAGTTTGTTCCACTGTCCCTTAGGGTTCGAGCGGCGCGCGAGGATGCGGTCGAAGGTCTTCTTCGCGATCTCGGCGTATTCCTCGCTGCCGGTAGCCTTGGCCAGCTGGGCGAATGCCATGCAGGCAAATGTGTTCGAGAAGATATTGTAAGGCTGAACTATAGGCTTGCCTTCGCGGGTTACAGAAAAGTAGAAGTCGTAGTTCCCGTCGTGACCGTACTTTTTCAGGAATTCGGCACCGTCGATGGCGGTCTGAAGCCATACCGGGTTCTTCTCCAGATTGTTGTAAAGCATGGCGAAAAGCCATACCTCACGACCCTGAAGCCAGATGAATTTGTCTGTGTCAAAAACACTTCCGTCGCGGTTCAGACAGCTGAAGTATCCGCCGTACTCCTTGTCGATGGAATGGTCAAGCCAGAATGGGAGACAGTTCTCCCGAAGCTCCTTTTCATACTTCGAAGCAAGCTCCTTGAAATTAATTTCAGTGTTCATATAGTTCAAATATTGTTGTTCGCGAATTGCGGCTCTAAGATACGAAATTTCCGGCAGGAAGGCAAATTTTGCTATATTTGCAGGCATGAAAAAGACACTGCTGCTTATAACCGCCCTGGCCTGCTCGATGAGCATCTGCCGGGCTGAAACCATCAAGGCCACCGATGACAAGATCCTATACACCGGCCGAATTCTGGCCAATGAAACCGACGGTACGGTCAGCTACGACTGGAGCGCCACCGCCCTCAAGGTGAAATTCACAGGCAAAACCCTGCAGATCAGGTGCACAGACACTCACTGCGACTATTTCAACGTCTGGGTGGACAAGGCCGCCGGAGCCAAAGCCGACAAAGTCTTCTCTGTCGGAAGCGACACCACGGTTACAGTCTTCAATGGCCGCAAAGGCACCCACGAGCTCATAATCCAGAAGCGCACAGAGGGAGAACAGGGCTGCATCACCATATCCGAATTCATCACCGACGGCATCTTCCTCCAGCCATCCCCTGCCAAGCCGCGCCTCATCGAATTCATAGGCGACTCCTACACCTGCGGGTACGGCACCGAAGGCCCGAGCGCGGACTCTCCGTTCCTCCCCGAGGAAGAGAACCCGTCCCTCACCTACGCCGACATCCTGGGCCGGTACTTTGACGCCGGGACCGTGCACATCTCGCATTCCGGACGCGGAGTGGTCAGAAACTACGGCGACTTCAACACCCACGAGAACATGGTCAAGCTCTACGGCCAGACCTTCGACCAGAAAGACGAGACCCCCTGGACCCCGACCTACACCCCTGACATAGTGGTCATCTACCTGGGAACCAACGACTTCTCCACCGGCAAGCAGCCGACTCTGCGTTCGTGGTGCGCCAATTACATCGCTCTTCTTAACAAGGTCCGCGAATTCCACGGCGACGTGCCTATCCTCTGTGTGGCCTCGAAGGCCGACCCCATGCTCGGCACCTGGGTCAAACTGGCAGTGGAGAAGAGCGGACTGCAGAACGTGCACGCCACGGCCATCAACGAAGCCGCCCACAACGACACCGAAGACCTGGGCTCCAGCTGGCATCCGAACTACAGCGGCCACCGGAAGATCGCCGGCATTATGGCCCCTTACATAGCCACCATAGCAAATTGGCAGATGCCATTCACGCCTTATGAATAAACGACTTACCCTTCTCGCCGCTCTGCTCGGGATGAGCCTGACGGCCGGTGCGCAAGTATTCACCGACGCCACCGAACTTCCCCTCTACGGCAAGGC
>CAYMDZ010000116.1:0-4013 GCA_964389355.1 uncultured Muribaculaceae bacterium
GCCTGCCTCATCCTGACGTTCTTCTTCCGCTATATGTTCGACCTCATCAAGAACGGATACGTCTATCTGGCCACTCCGCCGCTTTATCTGGTGAAGAAGGGCAAGGAAGAGATCTACTGCTGGACTGAGGAGCAGCGCGAGGAGGCGGCACTCAGGTTCGGCAAGGGCTCGGACAAGGGCTATACCGTACAGCGCTACAAGGGTCTCGGTGAGATGTCCGATGAGCAGCTCTGGGATACCACCATGAACCCTGAGAAGAGGCGTCTTCGCAAGATCACCATCGAGAATGCCGCACAGGCAGAACGCACGTTCTCCATGCTTATGGGTGACGACGTGCCGCCGCGCAGGCAGTTCATCGAGGAGAACGCCCATTACGCTAACATTGACGCATAATCTGTTATGAAAGTCTCATTTAAGCTGAAGGTAATACTGCCGCTGCTGGCGATTTTTGCTGTACTGCTGCTGTTCGTACCCGGAACCGCCAAATGGGGCTATGAATATTCGAAAGGTCAGGCCTGGCGCTACGAAACCCTCGTGGCGCAGTTCGACTTTCCGATTCTGAAGACCAACGCCCAGATCGCCAAGGAAAGGGCTGAGCGTTCGTCCAATGTCATTCCGTACTACAAGCTGTCTTCCGACGTGGCCCTGGAGGAGTTCCGCAAGCTGGAAAGCCTGGATCTCGCGGGGTATCCGCAGTTCAAGTCGTCCCTCGCGCGCAACATCTCCGACATCTACAGCAAGGGCATACTCGCCGAGGACGCGAAGACGGGGGAACTGATATTCGTCCAGAGGGGCAAGCGCGCCGAGAAGACTCCTTCTTCGGAGGTGTATCTGGTCTCGCATGCCAGACTGGCGCTGCTGCACGCTCTGGTGAAGGACTGTCCGGATCTCAACGTGGATTCGCTGGTCCGGGCCAATTCCGTCAACGACCTTATAGTTCCGAATCTCATCTATGACGACCAGCTTACGGACCTGGTGCATAAGCAGAACGCCGAGGACATATCGGCCACTTCCGGCTATGCCAACGCCGGCACCATCATAGTGAACAACGGGGAGCTCGTCACTTCGGAGATAGAGCAGATGCTGGATTCGTACAAGGCTGAGTATGAGCATAATCTGGGCAGTGACAAGCCTTCGGGCTTCATCCTGCTGGGCAACGCCCTCCTGATTCTCGGAATCATAGTGTGCCTGTTCTTCGCGATGTATTTCTCGAATCCGGAAGTGTTCCGGGAATACAACCGCTACCTGTACATCCTCACGGTGTTCTCCATAATGGCCGTCTCCGAGCTGCTGTTCATCAGGTTCGCTCCGGACTGGATATTCCTGTGTCCTTTCTGCATAGGCGCGCTGTATCTGCAGGCCTTCTTCAAGACCAAGCTCATCTATCCGGTGTACATAGTGTCGCTGCTGCCGCTGCTTCTCTTCGCGGAGAACGGTTCGGCGCTCTTCCTTATGTATCTGGTGTCGGGAACCGTGACGCTGTATGTGTTCAGGTATTTCTCGAGGGGCGTCAAGCAGTTCGTCTCCGCACTCATAACCTTCGCCGTCACGCTTGTCGTGTTCCTGGCGTTCGAGTCAGTGGGCGTGCTGAACTTCGACCTGCTGCTGTCTGTAGGTATGCTTTTCGTGGGCTCCATGCTGATAGTGGCGTTCCATCCTTTCATCTTCCTGCTTGAAAGGGCCTTCTATCTGGTGTCTTCCGTAAGGCTTCAGGAACTGTGCGACACTTCGAACGAGCTGCTGCGTCTTCTGGAGCAGAAGGCTCCGGGCACATTCCAGCATTCGCTTCAGGTGATGAACCTGTCTTCGGCCGCAGCGCGCGCGATAGGCGCCGACGAGAATCTCGTGAAGGCCGGCGCGCTGTATCACGATGTGGGCAAGATCCACAACCCTCTGTGTTTCGTGGAGAATGAGTCCCTTACTGCCGGAAGTGAAAAATATCACGACGGTCTGACTCCTCTGCAGAGCGCACAGGACATCATCAGGCACGTGACCGACGGTATGGAACTGGCACATACGTACAAGCTCCCGCAGGTGGTGAGCGATTTCATCATCACCCATCACGGTACCACATTGGCATCGTTCTTCTATGACAGGTATCTGAGCGCAGGCGGCGATCCTTCGCACAGGAGCGAATTCTGCTATCCGGGACCGAAGCCTCAGACCAGGGAACAGGTCATTCTTATGCTCAGCGACTCCGTCGAGGCGGCGGCACGTTCGCTCAAGGACTATTCTTCCGAGAGCATATCCGGTCTGGTCGAGAAGATATTTGCATACAAGATAGAGGAGGGACAGTTCGAGCAGGCAGACATTACTGTCAAGGAACTGACTGTCATCAAGGAAGTTATGAAGACTTATCTCGGGGGCATATACCACGAGAGGATCAAGTATCCGAAAAGGAAAATCAAATAATCAAATCATATGAAATTAACAAAGAACCAGATTGACAAGCTCAACATCGAGCTTACTATGAACATCGAGGCTGCCGATTACGCCGAGACAGAGAAAAAGAAACTTGCAGAGTGCAGGCGCAAGGCTGACTTCAAGGGATTCCGCAAGGGTAACGTACCTATGAGCCTGGTGCAGAGAGTGTATGGAGGTCAGGTACTTGCCGATTCCATCAATGAGGTCATCGGTGAGGGACTTCAGAAATTCATCGACGATGAGAAACTTCACATCCTCGGTGAGCCTCTCTCAAGCGAGAAGCAGCCTGAGGTAGAATGGGAAAGCGGCAAGGACTTCACTTTCGTGTTCGACATCGCGCTTTCTCCGGAGATCAACGTGGACGTGGTCGCTGAGGACGAGATTCCCAACTACACCGTCACCGTATCTGCCAAGGACAAGACCGACATGATAGAGAACCTCAAGAAATACTATGAGGGAAAGAAGGAGGAGAAGACCGACGAGGAGATAGAGAAGGAAGTTACCGAGCGTCTTAAGGAAAACTACAAACAGGAGGCCGCATGGAGACTGTCGAAGGACATCCGTGACTTCTATGTGAACAAGGCTGCTGTGGAGCTTCCTGAGGCATTCCTCAAGAGATGGCTTCTTCACGCCAACGAGGGCAAGGTTACCGCAGAGCAGATCGACGCCGAGTTCCCGGGATTCGTGGAGGACTTCAAGTGGCAGCTCGTGCGCAACTACCTGATGAAGAAGTTCGAGTTCCAGATCAGCGCCGACGACCTCAAGGAGGCTGCCAAGGCTTTCGTTACCTATCAGTACGCGATGTACGGCATCGCCAACGTTCCTGAGGATATGATCTCCGAGGCTGTGAACAACGTTCTTCACGACCAGAAGCAGCTCGACAGGCTCGCAGAGCAGGTTGAGGACCAGAAGGTCATCGACAAGATCAAGGCTACCGCCACCCTCAAGGCGAAGAAGATCTCTTCAGAGAAGTTCAAGGAACTTAAGTAAAAGTGAGGAATATACTGGTAATAGGCTCCACGGGCCAGATCGGCTCCGAGCTCACGATGCTGCTGCGACGCACTTTCCCGAACGGGAAGGTGGTCGCAGGCTACATCAGGGGGTGTGAACCCAAGGGCAAGCTCCTGACGAGCGGGCCGAGCGAGGAGGTCGATGTGTGCAACGCCAGGCAGATAGCCGATGCCGTGGACAAGTACGACATCGACACCATCTACAACCTGGCCGCCCTCCTTTCCGCCACTGCGGAGAGGCTGCCTCTCAAGGCCTGGGACATTCAGATGAACGGTCTTCTGAATGTGCTGGAGGTGGCGCGCGAGAAGCATTGCGCCGTGTTCACGCCTTCGTCCATCGGTTCGTTCGGCCCTTCCACTCCGCACCGGAACACCCCTCAGGACACCGTCCAGAGGCCTACTTCGATGTACGGGGTTACCAAAGTGGCCACGGAACTGCTGAGCGACTACTATTACCACAAATACGGGGTGGACACCCGCTCCGTACGCTTCCCGGGCCTTGTCAGCTACACGACCCTTCCGGGAGGCGGAACCACGGATTATGCCGTGGAGATTTATTACGCCGCGGTGAAGGGCGAG
>CAYMDZ010000117.1:0-3992 GCA_964389355.1 uncultured Muribaculaceae bacterium
CATAATGAAGATATATAATCCTGAAGGATCGAAATTAAGGGAAGATCAGAAGAAAATGGTGGGAATCCTGGTGGAATTCGACAGAATCTGCCGGGAGAACAATATCACGTGGTGGCTGGACTCGGGCACTCTGCTGGGGGCCGTGCGCCACGGCGGATTCATCCCCTGGGACGACGATATGGATATCTGCGTGATGCGAAGGGACTACCGGCGTCTGCGCCGCATCCTTTGCGCCTACAAATCGGACAGATATGTGTACCAGTGCCTCGAGAACACGCCCGATCACACTAACCCTTTCGGAAAGTTCCGTCTCATTCAGGCCAATGACATCGATCCGAAGGCTCCGAGACCTCCCTATATGATAGGTGTGGACGTGTTCAGCATCGAGAAGACTTCGCGCTTCGCCTCGCACCTGGCCAAGTTCTTCTACCAGAATATGCAGCACCCGACCAATTACATAAAGTCTCCGAAGCTCAGACACCTGGCCAAAAGGACGGTGGAGGTGCTGAATTTCGGTCTGCTGCTGCCTCTGTGCAGGCTGATTGGCCTGATAAATCCGAAGAAGCAGTATTATTATGAGCTCGGGTCCGGATTCTAC
This sequence comes from uncultured Muribaculaceae bacterium, assembly GCA_964389355.1. Taxonomy (GTDB): domain Bacteria; phylum Bacteroidota; class Bacteroidia; order Bacteroidales; family UBA932; genus Cryptobacteroides. The sequence continues at coordinate 599 of CAYMDZ010000117.1, forward strand.
GGGAGTCCTTATTATCTGAAGGACATATTCCCGCTGGGCACGGCGACGTTCGAAGGCGTGGAGTTTCCGGCGCCAAAGGACGTGGACGCGTACCTGAGGAATCTTTATGGAGATTGGCATAAGCTGCCGTCAGAGGAGCAGATACTCAAGGATATGCACAATCCCGATTATTTAAAGGAAGTTGTCGAGCAGGATGGGGTATAAGGTTTCGCTGGTGGTCCCCGTTTACGGGGTGGAGAAATATATCGCGAAGTTCGCCGAGAGCGCGCTTTCGCAGACCTGCACGCAGATGCAGTTCGTGTTCGTCAATGACGGCACTCCGGACCGCTCGATGGACATTCTGAACGCTCTGATCGACGGGAAATTCGCTCACCGCAGGCAGGACATAGTCATCGTGAACAAGCGGAACGAAGGGTTGCCATTGGCCCGGAAAACGGGCGTGGAGAACGCTGCGGGCGAATACATCCTGTTCGCGGATTCGGACGACTGGCTCGAGACCGACGCCGTGCAGAAGGTGGTGGACAGAATTGAGCGGACCGGTGCGGACATCGTGTATTTCGACCTCATAAAGGAGTATGCCGACCCCCGGAGCTACAAGCGCGAGAAGGAGTACACCGGGGCGACCGGGCGCGATTTCATCGTCAATATCTTCAATTACCGCTCGCAGGGGTACACCGTTACAAAGTGCTTCAGGAAAAGCCTTTATACGGACAATGTGATATATACTCCGGTCAACGGGATGCACGAGGACATCTACCTGATGAGTCAGATCATCTTCTACGCGCGGAGTTTCTCGCATATTCCGGAGGGGCTTTACCATTACCGCAAGGACAACGCTGCGTCGTTCTGCTCGCAAAGCCGGGAGCAGCGCCACCTGACCTCGGACCGGAACCTGCTGGACCTGTACGAACATTACAGGAACTCATTGCAGGGCAGCCCGATAGAGGATGTGTACGGCGGGATACTGCTTCGGGCCGGTTGGCACAGCATCATCCATCATTACGATCTTTTCAGGGAATATCCTTATCTTAAGGGTGACATAAGAAAGTGCAGGATCAGCGGCAGATACCTTCTGAACGTTCCGGCACAGATATTTGTGAAGTTTTACGCATTATTCAGATAGACTATATGCAGGCAGTGATATTGGCCGCAGGCATGGGAAAACGCCTGGGCGATCTTACAAGGCAGAATACCAAATGTATGGTGGAGGTGAACGGGGTGTCCCTCATCGACAGGGCGCTCACGCAGCTCTCTTCCCTTGACCTCAACAGGGTGGTGATAGTGGTAGGCTATGAAGGTCAGAAACTTATCGATTACATCGGACATCGTTACGACGGGCATCTGAAGATAGAGTATGTGAACAACCCTGTCTATGACAGGACGAACAACATCTATTCGCTCGCCCTGGCCAGGAAATATCTTCTCGAGGACGACACGCTTCTTATCGAGAGCGACCTCATCTTCGACGACAGGATGTTCCCGCTTATCGTGAACAACCCTTATCCTAACCTCGCGCTGGTGGCCAGGTACGAACCCTGGATGGACGGCACTATGGTAAGGATAGACGACGACTGTAACATCGTCAGCTTCATCCCGAAGAAGGCCTTCAGGTATTCTGACATAGATTCGTACTACAAGACCGTCAACGTCTACAAGTTCAGCCGCGAGTTTATGGAGCGCAAATATCTGCCTTTCCTGGACGCGTACTGCGCGGCGCTCGGGAACAACGAATACTACGAGCAGGTGCTCCGTGTGATCTGCATGCTGGACAATTCCGAGCTCAAGGCCCTGCCTATCACCGACGAGAAATGGTACGAGATAGACGACATCCAGGACCTGGACATCGCCAGCGTGCTTTTCAGCGACGAAAGTGACCGACTGAAGCTGTATATGAAGCGCTACGGCGGCTACTGGCGCTTCCCGGGCCTGCTGGACTACTGCTATCTGGTCAACCCTTACTTCCCGACCGCGAAGATGAAGGACGAGCTTCGGTCCAATTTCGATGTCCTGCTCACGGAATATCCTTCCGGAATGTACGTGAATTCGCTTATCGCGGGCAAATGCTTCGGCGTCAAAAGCGAATACATAGTGCCTGGCAACGGCGCCGTAGAGCTCATCAAGAGCCTGATGGAAAGCCTTCCGGGCAAGCTCGGAGTGATCTATCCCACCTTCGAGGAGTATCCGAACAGAAGGGACGCCTCCTCGCTCGAGGTATTTGTGCCGCAGACCGAGGACTTCCATTACAGCGCCGCCGACGTGACCGCCTATTTCGACGCTCACCCGGTGGAGTCGCTTCTCATCATCAACCCTGACAACCCTTCCGGAAGCTACCTGCCGTCCGCTCAGATGCATCAGCTTCTCGAATGGAGCGCCGCCCGCGGCATCAGGCTCATAGTGGACGAGTCCTTCGCGGACTTCAGCGACGAGTTTCCTGCCAATTCCCTGCTGCGCAATGACATACTCTCTGCCAACCCGCACCTGGCAGTGATGAAGAGCATCTCCAAATCATTCGGAGTGCCGGGCCTCAGGCTCGGAATTCTGGCATCTGCCGACACCGCTCTCATCGCTTCCGTCAAGAAAGACGTGTCCATCTGGAACATCAATTCCTTCGCGGAGTTCTTTATGCAGATCTATACCAAATACGAGGGCGATTACCTCCGGGCCGCAGGCAAATTCAGAGCCGAGCGCGAGCTTTTCCGCTCCGAGCTTTCTGCTGTGCCTGGCCTGAAAGTATTTGACAGTCAGGCCAATTACTTCCTGTGTGAGCTTACCGGGAAGATGTCTTCAACCCAATTGGCAAATGAACTTCTGTCCCGGTACAACATCCTCATCAAGGACTGCAGCACGAAGAAGTGCTTTGCCGGGAAGAACTATATCCGTCTGGCCATAAGGGGCAGGGAAGACAACGCCCGTCTGGTCAGCGCTCTGAAAGAGGTGTGCCGATGAAGATCTGCATCTGCGGGGGAGGTTCGCTCGGGCACGTTATCTCGGCGTGGACGGCTTCGCGGCTTGTGGCCGGGGTGAGCGTCTATACGCACAGACCGCAGCTGTGGGCTTCGGACATCACTGCCGATACCCCGTCCGGGGAGATCATCGAGGGCCGGTTGGCCTGTGTGAGCGGCGATCCGGGGAAGGTGATTCCGGATGCGGACGTGGTGCTTCTGTGCTATCCCGGATTTATGATAGAAAGGTGTCTGCGGGAGATAGGACCGTTCCTGAAGGCCGACGCTTTCGTGGGGGCGGTGGTGTCTTCCACCGGGTTTTTCTTCGAAGCGCAGAAAGGTCTGAACCCTACGCAGCCTCTGTGGGGCTTCCAAAGGGCGCCGTTTATCGCCAGGGTGGCCGAATACGGGAGGTCCGCCCATCTGCTGGGGTTCAAGAATTCGCTCAAGGT
>CAYMDZ010000118.1:0-3984 GCA_964389355.1 uncultured Muribaculaceae bacterium
ATAATAAAAAGATACGTAAAACCTTACACCGGCTACCTGGGAGGTTCGGTCCTGCTGAACATTCTGTCGGCCGTATTCAACGTATTCTCATTCTCACTGCTCATTCCTATCCTGAAGATACTGTTCGACACGACCGGAGCCACCTACCCGTTCACACCCTGGGGTGAGATTAGGGACTTCTCCGACGTCACCGGCAACATCTACTACTATGTGGGGAACTGGATAGGCATCTACGGACAGAGCCGAGTGCTGCTGGCCCTGTGCCTGGTCTTCTGCGCCATCACCCTTGTCAAGACGTCCTGCTATTTCGGGTCGTCGGCCATAATGGTGCCTCTTCGCAACGGCATAGTGAAGGACCTCAGAATGCAGATTTACAGAAAGATAATCTCCCTTCCCATAGGATTTTTCTCCCAGGAGAGGAAGGGTGACATCATAGCCAGGATGAGCGGCGACGTGGGTGAGGTGGAATATTCCATCACCTCCACCCTGGAAATGCTTATCAAGAATCCTATCCTTATCATCATCTACCTCACGGTACTGTTCATGATGTCGTGGGAGCTCACCGTGTTCACCCTCGTGTTCGCACCGGTGATGATGCTGATAATGAGCGCAATAGGCCGCAAACTCAAGGCCCAGTCACTTCAGGCGCAGCAGTTCTGGAGCGACACGATGTCGCAGGTGGAGGAGACCCTGGGAGGCCTCAGGATCATCAAGGCCTTCCTGGCCGAGAAGAAGATGACCGACCGCTTCGAGAAGGTGACCGAAGGGATGCGCCACCAGAACAACAAGGTCGGCGTACGCCAGGCCAGCGCCCATCCGGTCAGCGAACTGCTCGGAAGCGTGATGATAGCCATAGTGCTCTGGTTCGGAGGGACCCTCATTCTTGGGGACAGTGCCACCATCGACGCACCGGCGTTCATGTCCTATATGACCATACTCTACTCCATCATACAGCCGTTCAAGGACCTCTCGAAGGCGGCCTACTCCATTCCGAAGGGATTGGCATCGGCTGAGAGAATAGACAAGATTCTGGATGCGGAGAACCCTATCAGGGACGCGGAGAATCCGGTGGAGGCGAGCCTGGAGAAGAGCATAGAATTTCACGACGTCAGCTTCACCTACGACGGCAGCAAGCAGATACTCAAGCACATAGACCTCAGCATTCCGAAAGGCAGGACCATAGCCATAGTGGGCGCGAGCGGTGCAGGCAAATCGACCCTCGTGGACCTGATTCCGCGTTTCTACGACGTGACCGAAGGCAGCATCACCATAGACGGGACCGACCTTCGTCAGGTGTCCACCCAGAGCCTGCGGTCCCTGATAGGCAACGTGAACCAGGAACCGATTCTGTTCAACGACACCATATTCAACAACATAGCCTTCGGAGTGGAGAACGCCACGATGGAGGACGTGATCGCCGCGGCGAAGATTGCCAATGCGCACGATTTCATAATGGAGAAGCCGGAGGGCTACAACGAGAACATCGGCGACCGCGGGACCAAGCTGTCCGGAGGTCAGAGACAGAGAATCTCCATAGCCCGCGCGATCCTGAAGAACCCGCCTATCCTTATCCTCGACGAGGCCACAGCTTCGCTGGACACCGAATCAGAAAAACTTGTGCAGCAGGCACTTGACCGCCTGATGTCGAACCGTACCACCATAGCCATCGCCCACAGGCTGTCCACCATCAGGAACGCCGACGAGATCATCGTGATGGACGACGGACACATAGTGGAAAAGGGAACCCACGAAGAACTTATCTCACTCAACGGATATTACAGGAAACTCTATGATATGCAGGCATTATAATCTGTTCAGAGTCCTTACACTGCTCTATATGGCAGGGGTGGCCTACCTGTGCTTCGCCACGCCGGATATGCTGCCCAAGGTCACCAGCTGGAATTTCCCGATTCCGGCGGACAAGATAGTGCATTTCTGCATGTTCGCCCCGCTGCCCGCACTGCTGTTCCTGTCCTCTTCGAACAGGGAAGTCAAGACCCTTCTCAAGATACTGGCCACCTTCGTCATAGGAATCATAATGGCCGGCCTTACCGAGATAATACAGGGTTTCAGCCCATACAGAAGCATGGAACTTGGGGATTTTATCGCGGACTGTCTGGGGATGGCTCTCAGTTGTCTTCTTCTATTGATTCTCCGGAAGAAGATTTCCTGAATATAACGAACTCGTTCATCACGAAGTTCAGAATGCCCGAGCAGCACAGCGCGAGCAGGTTACAGATGACAGGATCCCACCCGGTAACGACTGCTATGGCATTCAGGATGAGCATCTTGACTATGAACGCCGAGATGCAGGAGATATTGTATTTCCAGAAATGGTTCAGGTACGAGCCCACTGAGAATATGCTGATCCTGTCCCTCCACACATAGAAATACGCCACAGTGTAGTTCACTATCACCGCACATTCGAACGAGATGAAAGGCGACAGGACGTACAGCTCGAAATGCCCGTCAGTGAATACATAGGTGGTCAGCGCCCACAGTACTGCTGTGTCCGCGGCCGTGCCGAAAAGCGATGTTAAAGAAAACTTTAACGCCTGGAGGGCTAATTTGAAAAGATTCACTGAAATTGGTTTTACGGGTGAGGGGTTGCAAAAATAGTAAATTTATTTTTTATAACCCAAACAGTATGCGCAAAGGAAGGTTTTTCTGAGCCGCTTCGCCCACATTCTCAGGAGAACCGGCATACACGACCTCGCCTCCCCTGTCCCCGGCATCCGGGCCAAGGTCTATGAGATAATCCGCCGCACGGATGACATCGGGGTTGTGCTCCACCACCAGGATGGAATGTCCCAGCTCCAGCAGGGCGTCGAAACTCTTCAGCAGCTTGTTCACGTCGTGGAAATGCAGTCCCGTGGTAGGCTCGTCGAATATGAACAGGGTCTTCCCCTTGCGGGATTTCTCCCGGCTGAGCGACAGGTAATACGCCAGCTTGATTCGCTGGCTCTCGCCTCCGGACAGGGTGGAAGAATTCTGGGCCAGCTTGATGTAGTCCAGTCCCACATCCACCAGCGGCTGCAGCTTGGCCACTATCTCCGCGGCTTCAGGCTCAGGGCAGGAAGAGAAGAACTCCACCGCCTCGCTGACGGACAGGTTCAGGATGTCGTCCACGTTCTTCCCGTGATAACGCACCTCCAGAATGTCCGGTTTGAAGCGCTTGCCGCCGCACTCCTCGCAGACCATGGTAACATCGCTCATAAACTGCATTGGGATAGTCACATAACCGTCTCCCTGACATTCAGGGCAGCGCCCGCCGTCCTGGTTGAACGAGAACCATGAAGGTCCGAACCCGGAAAGACGCGCTAGAGGCTGGTCGGACAGAAGTTTGCGTATCAGATCATATATCTTGAGGTAAGTGACAGGATTGCTCCTGCTGCTCTTGCCAATGGGGTTTTGGTCCACGTATTCCACCGCCGCTATCCTGTCCAGGCTGCCTTCCAGGGAACGGAACGCGCCCGGAGCGTCGCCGCTTTCGTTGATCCTGCGGTTGAGCGCCGGATACAGGATGTCCCCCACCAGGGTGGATTTGCCCGAACCGGACACGCCGCTCACCACGGTCAGGACCCCGAGCGGAATCTTCACATCTATGTTCTTGAGGTTGTGCTCCATCGCACCCTTTATCTCTATGAAGTAGTTCGGGGTGCGTTTCTCGCGCTGGTATTTCTGCCTTCGGCCCATCAGATACTGAAGCGTAAGGGATCTGTCCACCACGCTTTCCGGCAGGCTGTCGGAATACCGGCCGTTGAATATCACCTCGCCGCCGAACACTCCCGCGCGCGGACCCATATCTATTAGCACATCGGCGGCGCGGATGATCTCCTCGTCGTGCTCCACCACTATCACGGTGTTCCCCAGGTCGCGAAGGCGCCTCAGCACCTTCAGAAGGTTCTGGGTATCACGCGGATGCAGCCCCACCGACGGCTCGTCGAGCACATACATCGAACCCACCAGCGAACTTCCCAGGGC
>CAYMDZ010000119.1:0-3944 GCA_964389355.1 uncultured Muribaculaceae bacterium
GACGGAATGGTCGCGGCTTTTTTTTCATACCATAAGGAAAATAAAAACCACGATAACCGCAGAAAGGGCAGAGCCTTTCTGTAGAAAGTTTGTCAAGCATCGTCACTTGACAATTGTCTACTCATAATAGGAAATCGTTATCTTTTCCGCGCCTGCACGAATTTCCCCGCAGGCACGAAAATTGTCGCTCCTTATTGTTATATTTGTGAATGTGTTCAGCACGAAGACAAAGTAAACAGACAACAATCGGACAGATATACAAAACGCAATGAGCATCTGGATAATAATGCTGCTTGTGATGGTCGCCAGCGCGATCATTCAGGCCACACTTGAATCGAAATTCACGAAATATTCGAAAGTTCCCCTCAATCTCACGGGAGCTGAAGTAGCCGAAAGAATGCTGCGTGAGAACGGCATCACGGACGTGCAGGTAACCCACGTCGGAGGCCATCTTACCGACCACTACAACCCGGCCACCCACACCATCAACCTCAGCGACGGCGTCTTCGCTTCGAACAGCGTGGCAGTCGCTGCAGTGGCTGCGCACGAGACCGGTCACGCCATACAGCACGCGAAAGGTTACGCGCCGCTGAAAATGCGCAGCGCCCTGGTGCCGGTAGTGAATTTCTGCAATCAGGCCGTATCCTGGGTGCTTCTGGCGGGGTGCCTTTTCATCGAGACCCTTCCGAACCTCATCTGGATAGGAATCGCGATGTTCGCGATGACCACCCTGTTCTCGCTTATCACCCTTCCGGTGGAGATCAACGCCAGCTGCAGGGCCGTGGAATGGCTTGACATGACAGGAATTACCGATTTCGAGACCACACCTATGGCCAAGGACGCGCTCAAATGGGCCGCATACACCTACGTCATCGCCGCCCTCGGATCGCTGGCCACCCTGCTTTATTACATAGGTATCGCAAACAGCCGCAGAGACTAGAAAATGAGCGAGAACAGCAAACTTTACCCTCTTCGCCTCTGCAGTCTGGAGGACAGATACATATGGGGGCGCGAGGACTTCCGCCTGGCCGACCTCGGATACAGGGATTCCCTGATCAAGGAGGGCTGGCTTTCGGCCAACAGCCTGAGCGAAGTGATGGACACCTATATGGACCGCGTGGTGGGCGATTTCGCCTTCAACGCCTACGGACGCCAATTCCCCCTGCAGGTAAAACGCATCTCCTGCGAGGGCAAGATGCCTCTCCGCGTGCATCCTGACGACTCTACTGCCGAATACCGCTACGATGCCCTGGGCAAAGAGAAAGTCTGGTACATCCTCTCCGCAGACCCGAAGGCGCGCCTGGTGCTCGGATTCAAAGAGGACATCGACGCCACCGTGCTTCTGAACGGTCTGCAGGACAGCAGCATAGAAAACGAACTGCAGCTCGTGCCGGTCAAGGCCGGAGAATGCTACCGCATCAAGCCTGGCCTCATACACGGAGCCACCGGAAGCCTGGAGATTTTGGAAATATCCGAATCCTCAGCCCTGGACTTCTGCGTCTGGCCGTGGGGAGCGGAACTTGGCACGGACGAATTCGACAGCGCGCTGACCCTTATCGACGCACTCGATTTCATAGAATACAGAAGGCAGGACGCCGCCCCGCTCCAGAGCAGGAAGATCAATGACCACGTATCCGAACTTCTGAACATTCCGCAGTTCATAGTCAACAAGATAAACCTCACCGACGCCCTCAGGATATCATCCGAGAAGACGGACACCTTTGCGGTGTACTACTGTCTATACGGCCGCGCCGAGATCAAGGTGACCATAGACGATCTGGGCGAAGTGACCTACCCTCTCGAGAAGGATTCGCTCGTGCTGGTGCCGGCCGAAGTGACAGAGATGACCCTCAGCCCGCTGGACCAGACCACGGCCATCATAGAAGCGTTGGGACAGACAAGCAGACAGGACAATGAGTAGAGAGAACGATTTCAGCAGACTGGAGCTCAACCTCCCTGCCTGCGAGAAGAACTACACATATTTCAGGGGCCTTCTGAAACCCGAAACGAAGCTCCTGGTGCTGGTGAAGGCCAATGCCTACGGCCACGGAGCGGTGGAATTCGCATCGATGATGCAGCGTCTGGGAGCCGACTACCTGGCGGTGGCGCTTCCGGTGGAAGGAGTGGAACTCCGCAAGAACGGCATCTCCCTGCCGATACTGGTGCTCACCGCCGGAACGGACTTCTTCAACGAGATCATAGACTACAGGCTCGAGCCGGGCATCCCTAACCTCGCCACCCTGCAGGCCCTGGACGAAAAACTGGAAGAACGCGGCCTAGAAGAATTCCCTGTGCACATTAAACTTGACACCGGAATGCACAGGCTGGGCTTTATGGAAGACGAGATGGGCCCGCTCATCGAGTTCCTCTCCACACATAAAAGGCTAAAAGTCAAATCCATATACTCGCACCTGGCCGCATCGGAAGATCCCGAGTGCGACGAGTTCACGCTTGGCCAGATAGAACTCTATACGAAATTGGCAGACTCTCTCACCGAAGCGCTGGGATACAGGCCGCTACGGCACATTCTGAACAGCGCGGGCATCGAGCGGTTCACGCAGTACCAGTTCGATATGGTAAGGCTTGGTATAGGCATATACGGCATCTCCGCACTTGAAGGAGTACATCTGAGTCCGGTCGCCTCGTTCAAGGTCAAGGTCCTGCAGGTCAAGCACCTGACCCCGAAAGACGGCACCATAGGCTATAACCGCAGGGGGCAGATCGCTCCGGACGGCACGGACATCGCCACCATCCCGGCAGGTTACGCCGACGGTGTGGACAGGCATCTGGGACGCGGGGCCGCCAGCTTCTCGGTGAACGGGCACAGAGCCCCGACCATCGGCAACATCTGTATGGACATGTGCATGATCGACGTCACCGGACTGGACGTGAAGGTCGGGGACACGGTCACCATATTCGGCGAGGACCCGAGCGTGGAGGAATTGGCCCGGACACTGGGCACAATCCCTTATGAGATACTGACTTCCGTACCGCACAGAATCGAGAGAATCATAAAGAAATGACACCTTTCCTAAAACAGGCAGCCCTAAAATATTTTAACCCCTCTGAATCAACTGACCACAACTGCTACATCTTTCCGAACCGACGTTCGCTGCTGTTTTTCAAGAAGTATTACAGCTCTCTGGTAAGTGAGGCCGGAAAGACCGTACTGTGTCCGCAGATGTACACCGTCGCGGACTTCATGTACAGGCTCGCCGGGAAGGTGCCGACTGACAGGATAGACCTGATACTCTGCCTGTACGACTGCTACAGGCCGCTTATGAAAAACTGCGAGAGCCTGGACGAGTTCATCTTCTGGGGCGAGATGATACTCTCGGACTTCAACGATGTGGACAAATACCTCATCGATGCGAAGAAGATCTTCACCAATGTCGATGATTTCAAGAAACTCCAGGGTAATCCGCGCGACTACCTCGACGAGGAACAGATAAAGGCGCTGTCCGCGTTCCTGAAAAACTGCATCGAGACGCAGGAAGGCCGGAAAGCGGGCGAATACAAGGAAAACTTCCGCAGAACCTGGGAAATCCTCTACCCGCTGTACACTTCTTTTAAAGAGTCCCTTCAGAGGCAGGGCAAGGCCTACGACGGAATGGTTTACCGCGAACTGGCGGAGAAGGCTGCGGGAAGCGCGATGGAAGGCATTCTGCGGGCCAAATTCCCTGAGGCTCAGCAGTTCATATTCATAGGACTGAACGCGCCCACCGACAGCGAGCTGAAGATTCTGGACGCTATAAAAAAAGCCGGCCCGGGCAAATTCTGCTGGGACTACAGCAGCGCCTGGATAAAGGACCCGGACAACAAATCATCCTTCTTCCTGCACGACCATGTGATCAGATTCGGCCAGGACATCGAACTGGACCCCGAGGGACTCGAAGTGCCTGAAATCAACATCCTGTCAGTGCCTTCCAGCGTAGGCCAATGCA
>CAYMDZ010000120.1:0-3923 GCA_964389355.1 uncultured Muribaculaceae bacterium
ACTTCTGGAAGGCGTAATTGGACAGCGAGATGATGAGCTGCTGCCTGTCAAAGGCGATCTTCTGGAGCTGATGCTCCGAGGATCCGCCCTTGCGGGTGTTGTCCTCCTGATAGTTGATGCCGCTGTAAAGCGTGAAGATCAGGTAATCCTTGGCCTTCGAAAGACGCATCGTGGCGGAATCGGCGATGGTCACGGAGATGTTCCCCTTCTTCTTCGTATGGTCGTACACCATAACGGAATGCATCATCCCCTCCGGGGTCTGGTCCTCCACTCGGATGACATAGTTCTCTATGCCGTCGTAGAAAGTCCCGGACGGAATCTTGATCTCCGACTTGGTCTTGCCTATGTCGTCGCGAAGAGTATAAATCTCGTTGAACGCCTTCGGCACCAGGTTGTTGCCTATGAAGAACGCGCCCACGGCGATGAAGAATGACACCACGGTAAGCGGAGCCATCACCCTGACCAGGGAAATGCCGCTCGCCTTGATGGCCATCAGTTCGTTGTTCTCGGTCATCTGCCCTAGGGTCATCATCGACGACAGGAGCGTGGCCAGCGGAAGCGCCAGAGGCAGAATGGTACAGGTTCCCCACATCAGGAATTCCATAATGACCTTGAAGCCCAGGCCTTTACCGACCAGTTCGTCAATATAGACCCACAGGAATTGCATGACGAGGATGAATATCACGACCAGAAGGACCGCTACGAACGGTCCTATGAAAGCCTTGAGTATGAACCTGTCCAGCCTTTTCACCTTACTTTTCCGCTACTTCCACAAGTGCCTTGAGCGCCTGGCCCAGACCTTCGGCGTTCTTGCCGCCCGCTGTGGCGAGTCCCGGCTGTCCGCCGCCTCCTCCGAGGATGAATTTCGCAGCCTCGCGAATGTCCTTGCCCGCATTCTTTCCTGCAGCGACCAAGTCGGCCGAATACATAAGAGCCAGCTGCGGCTTGCCGTCGCTCTGATATGCTGCCACGAGCGCAGTGCTCTGTGATGTCTTCTGAAGAAGGGTCGCAGCCTCACGGAGAAGCGCCGCATCCTCACATTCGGTAAGCGTTATAAGATTGATTCCACCCTTCTGCTCAGCTTTCAGGGCCAATTCGGAAGCGTAATTCTGTGCCTTGAGCCGCGCATACTCCTCTGCCTGCTTCTTGTACAGGGCATTTTCCTCGAGGAGCTTGCCAATGGAGCCCACCAGGTCCGGAGTATTGTTGAATGCCGCACGGGCGCTCTTCAGGGTGTCCTGCAGAGAACGCACATAGCTTTCGGTGCTCAGCCCGGTGATGGCCTCTATACGGCGCACGCCCGCAGCGATAGCGGACTCGCCGGTTATCTTGAACAGGCCAATCTTGCCGGTGGACGCAGTGTGGCAGCCGCCGCAGAGCTCGACGCTCGGACCGAACTTGACCACGCGCACCCTGTCGCCGTATTTCTCGCCGAACAGTGCGATGGCCCCCATAGCCCTGGCCTCTTCCATAGTGGCGTCACGCTTCTCCTCCAGATGGATGTCCGCACGGATGAGTTCGTTCACCCTGTCCTCCACGGCGCGGATCTGCTCATCGGTAAGCTTCTCGAAATGCGAGAAGTCGAAACGCAGGCCCTCCTCGTTCACGAACGAGCCCTTCTGCTCCACGTGAGTGCCGAGCACCTCCCTTAAGGCATTGTCCATAAGGTGGGTGCAGGAGTGGTTGTTAGCTATCCTCTCGCGGCGCTTCTCGTCCACCACCAGGGTGAAATCACCCTCGCAGTTCTGCGGAACGGCCTCCGCGATGTGAACTATAAGATTGTTCTCGTGAAGAGTGTTGAGTATCCTTATCTTCTCGCCGTCGGCGGACACGATATATCCGGTGTCACCGACCTCGCCGCCCATCTCTCCGTAGAACGGAGTGCGGTCGAACACGAGCTGGAGCATGGTCCTGTTCTTCTGAACCACCTTCCTGTGCTTGAGGAGCTTGACTCCCTCCAGCGTAGTGTGGTCATAACCCTCGAACACACATTCGCCCGGATGGAATTCCACCCAGTCGCCGAACTCGTTCGCGGTGGCGTTGCGCGCACGCTCCTTCTGCTTCTGAAGCTCCACGTTGAAGCCGTCAAGATCCACCTTGTAGCCATTTTCGCCTGCAATAAGCTCGGTAAGGTCAATAGGGAATCCGTAGGTGTCGTACAGCACGAAGGCGTCCACCCCGGAGATCATCCTGCTCTCGCCGGCCTTGGCCATATAATCGTCCAGCAGCTTGATGCCCCTGTCCAGAGTGCGCAGGAAGGCCAATTCCTCCTCGCGGATCACGGACTCGATGAGCTTCTGCTGGCTTACGAGCTCAGGATAGGCCTCGCCCATATCGGCGATGAGCTGAGGCACGAGCCTGCAGAGGAACGGATCGGTCAGACCCAGGAAAGTGTATCCGTAGCGCACGGCGCGGCGCAGGATCCTGCGGATCACATAGCCTGCCTTCACGTTGGAAGGCAGCTGACCGTCGGCGATGGAGAACGAGATGGCGCGGATATGGTCCGCAATCACGCGCATAGCCACATCGATCTTCGCAGATTCGCCGTACTTGTGGCCGCTGAGCTCTCCTATCCTGGCAAGCATCCCGGTGAACACGTCGGAGTCGTAGTTGCTGTTCTTCCCCTGAAGCACGGAGCAGAGACGCTCGAATCCCATTCCGGTATCGATGTTCTTCGCAGGAAGGTTCTCCAGATGGCCGTCTGCCATACGCATATACTGCATGAACACGATGTTCCAGATCTCTATGACGTGAGGGTCGGACTGGTTCACGAGTTCGCGTCCGGTCACGCCCGAAGCCTTCTCCTCCGGAGTGCGTATGTCTATATGAATCTCGGAGCACGGACCGCACGGACCCGTGTCGCCCATCTCCCAGAAATTGTCGTGCTTGTTGCCCAGAACTATGTGGTCTTCAGGCATATGCTTGAGCCAGGCCGCCTTGGCCTCCTCGTCCATCGCGGTGCCGTCCTCCCTGCTGCCCTCGAACACGGTGGCGTAGAGAAGGTTCTTGTCTATGCCGTACACCTCGGTGAGGAGCTCCCACGCCATATCTATGGCCTCGGTCTTGAAATAGTCTCCGAAACTCCAGTTTCCGAGCATCTCGAACATCGTGTGGTGATAGGTATCGTGGCCCACCTCTTCCAGGTCGTTGTGCTTTCCGCTCACGCGAAGGCATTTCTGACTGTCCGCGGCGCGCTTGTACGGAGCCTTGGTATTCCCCAGGAATATGTCCTTGAACTGGTTCATACCCGCATTGGTAAACATAAGAGTAGGGTCACCCTTTACCACCATAGGTGCCGACGGCACAATGGTATGACCCTTTGAAGCGTAGAAATCGAGAAATTTCTGCCTGATTTCCTTGGATGTCATCATAATATAATAGTTCCTTTTTATCTCGTTTTCGGGGGCTCTCCCGCGTCATCCGGACACGGAAAGGCATAATCGCGCAAATATAACTATTTTTTAGCATATTTCCCTGCCGGCGGGCTATCGCATTTGGGCCCGAATATTGATAGCTTTGTGCGTTAAAATTTACACCATGGACAAAAACAAACTTACAGGGACGATCATCTTCAGCGTCGCCATCGTTCTGTGCGGAATCATGCTTCCTGTGGCAGTCAAGAATTTCCGCGAATATGACCGCACCGTCACCGTCAAGGGTCTGTGCGAGAAAGAGGTAAAGGCAGACAAGGCCATCTGGCCCATCACATACAGGCTCGGAAGCGACTCTCTGACCGACCTCACCCCCAATATGGACAAGAACACCGCCACCATCGTCGACTTCCTCAAGAAAGGCGGAATCAAAGATGAGGAGATCTCCATCAGCGTGCCGACCATCTCCGACAAGCTGGCCAGCGAGTGGAACACCGACCGCAAGGTCCGCTATGTAGGCAAATGCTGCCTTACCGTCTGCACCGACAATGT
>CAYMDZ010000121.1:0-1685 GCA_964389355.1 uncultured Muribaculaceae bacterium
TTTCCGCCCTGCCGACGGCGAGAAGATAGACCTGAGCCATCTGGACGAAGGGAAGTACACTCTGGAAGTGCGCGTGACGGACAATGCCGGCGAAGTACTGGACAGCACCATCACACGCTTTCGCATCAGACCGCCCCTGTGGCGCAGCATCCCGGCCCATATATTATATGTAGTGACCGTTCTGGCGATATTGGCATACATCTACCTGTCCATCAGGCACAAGATCGAATCGGACAGACGGGAGCTGGAGAACCGCAGGCTCGAATCCGAGCTCAACGCCAAGAGCCGCGAGATCGCGTCCACCACGATGAGCCTTATCAACAAGAACAAGATTCTGACCGACCTGAAGGAGGAGCTCCAGGTGCAGAAAAACGCGATGGGAGGCGCCTACCCGGACAAATACTATCACAAGATCATATCGGAGATCGACTCGCAGATATCCAGCGAGCAGGACTGGCAGCTGTTCCAGCAGAATTTCGACCGCATACACGGAGATTTCTTCAAGATACTTAAATCCAGGTACCCGACGCTCACGGATTCCGACCTCAGGTTCTGTTCGTATCTATGTATGAATCTGTCATCCAAAGAGATAGCCTCGATGATGAACATTTCGCTCAAAGGCGTGGAAGCGGCCCGCTACCGCATACGCAAAAAGCTCGCCCTGCCTTCGGAGATCAGCCTCTCGTCATTCCTGATGGATCTCAAATAGGCCTCCTCCCCTGCCGGGCCTATTCCATGTGCTTCCTGATGAACAGGAAGTTAAGGTGCATCATAAGCAGGATGTGGCGCGACTTGTAGTGCCCTTTGATGTAGGGGTTGCGCATCACGTCCAGATGCTGGTCCTTCACGCATTTGCGCCAGGTCCGGTAGATGTCCCTGTCAGGAATGAACTTTATCAGAATATTCAAAGTCCTGTAATACAGGCAGTCGACCAGCTGTCTGTAATGCTCGTACCGGCCTGTCCGGACAAGCGCCTCCTTCACGGTATCGACATTGCCCAGCAGCTGGTTATAGTTGTTAAGGGCTATCTTTCTGGTGACGTGCTTGGTAATCGACCCGGGGTTCACGAAATAGCAGTACAGCGCCTCATCCACGTAAGCCACCCTGGGCTGTGCGGAGAGAATCTGGAAAGTTATCACCAGATCCTCGCCCATATTGAACTTCGGATACAATACCACATTCTTCAGGCACTCCCGGCGCACGAGTTTGTCCCAAAGCGACCAGTTCGCCCTGTCCCTGGCGGCGTCCACCAGAAAGACTTCCGGGTCAGTGCCTCGGTAAATCCCCTTCTTGCGGGCCAGAACTTCCTTTCCGTTATGCACGAGATGGTCGCATATCACCACGTCCGCACCTTCGGTCACAGCCTTGGCGTACAACAGGGCATAAGTCTGCGGCAGCACCCAGTCGTCACTGTCACAGTGGATTACGTATTCTCCCCGGGCCAATTCCATCCCGCGCCTGCGGGCCGCGGCTTGTCCGCCGTTGGCCTCCATACGCTCAATGCGCACAACACTGTTCTGCGCTTCCAAACGCTCCCTGTACTCTTCCACCAGAGCCTGCAGAATCTCAACGGACCTGTCCGGCGAGCAGTCGTCCACAAAGATGAATTCCAGACTGTCCAGCGTCTGCCCGAAAAGGCTTCTGGCGCAGCGCTCTATGTATTTCTCAACTCCGTAAACCGGAAT
>CAYMDZ010000121.1:1785-3915 GCA_964389355.1 uncultured Muribaculaceae bacterium
CGAAAAGGCTTCTGGCGCAGCGCTCTATGTATTTCTCAACTCCGTAAACCGGAATGATGACGCTGACCTTTATCATTTGTTGTACTGTTCAAGCGCCTTTCCCAGAACGAAAAGCGCACGTTCAAGATCTTCAACCTTAAGCACATAGGCCAGGCGCACCTGATTGCGCCCGAGCGCCGGATCCGAATAGAAACCGGAAGCCGGAGCCATCATCACCGTCTCCGCGGCATACCCTTCAGGAGTATGTTCGTCGCGGTATCTGAATTCGTTCAGGCACCACGCGCAGAACTCATCCGCATCGTCCACAGGCAGCTGGGCCAATGTATAGAAGGCCCCCATCGGCATAGGTGAATAACATCCCGGTATCTTGTTGATGCCCCCGATAAGGCACTCGCGCCTTCTGGCATATTCATCATACACACGGCGCGAATAGTCCGCAGTGCCGTCTATGGAAGCTTCGGCCACGATCTGGCCCAGCAGCGGCGGCGACAGACGCGCCTGGCAGAACTTCATCACCACGGCACGCACGGCGGCGTTCCTGGTGATGAGCGCGCCTATCCTTATTCCGCATTCCGAATAGCGCTTGGACACGGAATCTATCAGTATCACATTCTCCTCTATCCCCTCCAGATGCATCGCTGACACGTAAGGCTCGTTCGAATAGATGAATTCGCGGTACACCTCGTCGGAAAAGAGGAAAAGGTTGTATTTCTTCACCAGATCGCGGATCTTGTTCATCTCCTCGTGAGAATACAGGTATCCGGTAGGATTGTTCGGATTGCAGATGAGGATGGCCTTCGTGCGAGGGGTGATGAGCTTTTCGAACTCCTCGATAGGCGGCAGCGCAAATCCCTTGTCTATAGTGGATACCACCGTCTTTATCACCGCTCCGGCAGACACCGCAAAGGACATGTAATTGGCATAGGCGGGCTCCGGGATGATGATCTCATCCCCAGGATTCAGGCAGCTCATAAAGGCGAAAAGCACGGCTTCCGACCCTCCGGAAGTGACTATGATCTCGTCCGGGCTGAGACCGATTCCGAACCGGCTGTAATATCCGGCCAGGGCCTTGCGAAGTGCCAGATAACCCTGTGAAGGGCTGTATTCCAGCACCTTGCGGTCAATCTTCTTCAGCGAATCCAGAGCCTTCTGCGGCGTGGGCACATCCGGCTGACCGATATTGAGCTTGTATATCTTCACGCCCTCCCTCTCGGCTTTCTCCGCGAGCGGGGCCAGTTTTCTGATAGGAGACGACGGCATCTGGACGCCGCGCTCCGAGATCTGCAGACTTTCAGGCATAATGCGTTATCGTTTCAGGGTTTTGTCGCTTTTCAGCAGATATTCCGCGATCTGCACCGCGTTGAGGGCCGCGCCCTTCCTGATCTGGTCTGAGACCACCCAGAAAGCCAACCCGTTCTCATCCGCAATGTCCTCGCGTATCCTTCCCACGTACACGTCATCTTTCCCCTGCAGGAACAGCGGCATAGGATAGAGCTTCTGCGACGGCTCGTCCATCAGCACCACGCCCGGAGCATTGGCAAAGGCCTCGCGGGCCTCGTCGGGCGAAACCGGCCTTTCGGTGCGGACCCAGACGCTCTCGGAATGGCACCTGAGGGCCGGCACACGCACACAGGTGGCGCTCGTGCGCACATCACTGTGCAGGATCTTGCGGGTCTCGTCGTACATTTTCATCTCCTCCTTCGTATAGGCGTTCGCAGTGAACACATCGATGTGCGGTATTACATTGTATGCCAATTGGTAAGCGAACTTCTCGACCTTCACCTCCTCTCCGGAGAGGCACTGCCTGTACTGCTCGGTGAGCTCGGCCATCGCCTGCGCTCCGGCACCGCTCGCCGCCTGATAAGTGGCCACATACACCTTCTGGATGTGCGAGATCTTCTCTATCGCGGCCAGTGCGACCACCATTATTATGGTCGAGCAGTTGGGATTGGCAATTATCCCCTTCGGGCGGCTGAGCGCATCCTCAGGGTTCACTTCAGGCACGACCAGCGGCACGTCACCGTCCATACGGAAAGCGCTGGAATTGTCTATCATTATGGTGCCGAATTTCGTGATGTCGGCGGCGAATTCCTTCGAAGTGCCGCCTCCGGCAGACACGAATGCGATGTC
>CAYMDZ010000122.1:0-3892 GCA_964389355.1 uncultured Muribaculaceae bacterium
TCCTTCAGGATATGAACCGAACATACGGATGAGCATCACCAGCAGACCTATGCCAATACCGTAGATAATGCCGCCCTTCGTGCTCATAGGCGAAGTCACATAGTCGGTGGCCATAAAGCAGGCTCCGAGAATCACACCGCCCGTAAGCAGATGGAAGAGAGGATCCATATACTGCGAAGGATCGACAAGATAGAATATGCCGCTGAACACCGCGATGGTGGCGAATATGCTCAGGGTTATCCACGGCTTCACGACCTTTCTGACGAGCAGATAGACAAATCCCAGAAGCAGAGCCACTGAGCAGACCTCTCCGGCCGCACCGCCGATATTGAAGAAAAGCGTATGCAGATAGTTCGTGCCGTCCACAGCCGCTACGCCGCCTTCATTGAAACGGCCAAGCAGAGTGGCGCCCGAAACGGCGTCCGATGCGTGAATGAATCCCTGAGGCACAGACCAGTCCGTCATCTGCGCAGGGAAGGAGATGAGCAGGAACACACGGCCCGTGATGGCAGGGTTGAACGGATTCTGGCCAAGGCCTCCGAATGTCATCTTGGCCACTCCGATAGCGACCACTGCGCCGATGAACACGATCCACCACGGGGTGGTGGTAGGAAGGTTCATCGCCAGAAGGATACCGGTAACCACAGCCGACAGGTCTCCGATCGTGCTCGGAGCCTTGAGCAGATATTTGGTTATGGCCCATTCCAGAAGGACGCAGGACAGTACGCTCACTCCCAGAATCAGGAGTTCGCTCCATCCGTAAAACAATACCGACACTATTACCGCAGGAAGAAGCGCGATAATCACATCCCGCATCAGGGAGCGGGTACTCACTGCAGAGTGAATATGTGGTGAAGGTGATACTAACATCGTATTTTTCATAACTCTTTGTTTACTTCTTGGCTGCGGCAGCCCTTGCACGTATGATACCCATTACCTGGCCCTTGTACTGGCGTATGTAGTCCAGCAGAGGGACATTGGCAGGACAGCTGTAAAGACAGCAGCCGCACTCTATACAATCCTGAACGGCGTTCTTCTCGAGAGCCGCGAAATCCCCTGCCGCACCCAGGCGCTTCAGAAGGAACGGTTCGAGTCCCATAGGACAGGCGTCCGCACATCTGCCGCAGCGGATGCAGGCGGTCTGAGCCTTGCGGAGCGTAGCGTCAGCGCTCAGGTAAAGGATTGATGAAGAACCCTTTACGGTGGCGGCTTCCAGATTCGAGATGGCCTTGCCCATCATAGGGCCGCCGCTGATGATCTTGGCAGCGCCCTCAGGAACTCCGCCGGCATATCCGGCGATATACGAAAGCGGCATACCGATGCGGAAGAGGTAGTTGTGCTGCTTCTCCACAGGCAGGCAGTCGCCCGTAACGGTCAAAGTATTGGTGATGAGAGGCTTGTTCTTCTGCACGGCTTCGTACACTGCCAGTGCCGTGGCCATATTCTGAACCACTGCGCCCACGCTGATAGGAAGGCCGCCGGACTTCACCTGACGGTGCATAACGGCATCGATGAGCTGCTTCTCACCGCCCTGAGGATAACGCTTCTTCAGCGGCTGCACGGTGATATTCCCGTAAGGAAGCTCGGCGAGAGCCCTGCCCATAGCCTCTATGGCCTCAGGTTTGTTCTCCTCTATGCCAATCACGGCCTTGCATCCTCCAAGAACCTTCTGCATAATGGCCACGCCCACGATGATCTCCTTCGTGCGCTCGAGCATAATGCGGTAGTCTGAAGTAAGGTAAGGCTCGCACTCGGCGCCGTTGATGATAAGGCACTCGGCCTTGCTGCCCGGAGCCGGGTTCAGTTTCACGTGCGTAGGGAAAGTGGCGCCGCCAAGTCCCACGACACCGTTGTTCTTGATCTTCGCGAGGGTCTGCTCCCTGTCTTCGGGAAGTTCGGTCACGAGATCCGCCGACAGGTCTATGCCTTCAGCCCACTCGTCGCCCTCGACCTGGATCTCTATGTGAGGGACCATCTTCCCCGCCAGGTCGGCGCGCGGAGCGATGGATTTCACGGTACCGCTGACCGGAGAATGCACGAATGCGGAGATGAATCCCGCAGGTTCGGCTATTACCTGACCGGTCTTGACCTTGTCGCCCACTGCCACTACAGGGGTAGCGGGAGCGCCCAGATGCTGCGCCATGGATACATATACCACCTCCGGAAGAGGAAGAGTCTCTATCCTGCACTCACGTGTGAGTTTGGAATCGTTCGGATGAATGCCTCCGATGCTGAATGTTACTTTACGCATTTGTCACCTCCTGTGCTTCTTTAGCGGCCTTGGCTGCGGCAGCTTCTGCGGCTGCGGCCTCCTGAGCCTTGCGTTTACGTTCCGCCACCCTGGCCTTCAGGGTCTCCTTGTCGAGAGGCTTCGGGAAATTGACCCCGTGTATGGCTCCCGTAGGGCACATAGCCTCGCACTCGCGGCACAATTTGCATTTGTTGTAATCTATGTATGCCAGGTTGTTCTCGACCGTGACGGCTCCGTGGGTGCAGACCTTGGCACAGACTCCGCATCCGACGCAGGCGGCCAGGCACTCCTTCTTCGCGGCAGGTCCCTTGTCCCTGTTCATGCAGGACACGTACATGCGCATAGAGCGCGGGCCCTTGTTCCGGAGCTCGATGATGCCCTTCGGGCAGGCCTTCACGCAGGCACCGCAGGCGGTACATTTGCTTTCGTCCACCACCGGAAGTCCGGTAAGCGGATTCATGACGATAGCCCCGAACGTGCAGGCGCTCACGCAGTCCCCGCAGCCCAGACAGCCGTATGCGCAGGCCGTGTCTCCGGAATAAAGCGAAGCCTTGACCCTGCAGGAGAGCGCGCCGTCGTAGGTGTTGACCTTAGGGCGGTTCTCGCAGGTGCCGTTGCATCTTACCACAGAGACCATAGGAGCCTTCTCCTTGACCTCGTAGCCCAGGATGCCTGCGACCTTCTTCATAACTTCGTTGCCGCCCACAGGACAGAAATTGTTGTCCAGATTGCCGGCTTTCACGGCAGCGTCTGCAAATGCACGGCATCCGGCATAGCCGCAGCCGCCGCAATTGGCACCGGGCATAACCTTTTCAACTTCATCGATGCGCGGGTCTTCCTCCACCTTGAATTTCTTGGCCACCAGATAAAGCACCAGAGAAAGAAGGAGTCCCAACCCGGTCAGGATTACAATCGTCTGAATAATTGTACCAGTCATTTTTTCTTTATGTAAAAAATATATTCGTTTTTAAGTCTGCCTCTGAGCAGATAAACTATCAGATAATACAGGGCTATGACTGCCAATGCCGACACGCCGCAGGCCAGCTCACCCGCTCCAAGGGCGGAGACTGCCAATATGTCCGCAACCAGCAGCACGAGGGGCAGCACATAGGCTATCCACACGGCCTTCATACCCATGGAGCGCTTCAGGTTGACCCACACTTCGTCCCCCACCTCATAACCCAATGCGGCGGGAACGCTCACGTGTTTTTTCTTGATCTCGGACATTCCGCACATAGCGGCGGCGTGACAGGAAGAACAGGCGCTTTCGGAGATGATCTCCACGGTAATCTGAGAAGGGGTTATCTCCACCACCTTCCCGCTATGTCGTATCTCTTCCTCTACCATGGCTGATCGGGAGCGATATTATAGTCAGCGGAATTCATGCTGGACTCATACTCCGGAGTGTCTTCGTAAAGGGAATCGCCGACCTCCACGAATTTGAGGCGGTCACCCTTGTACAGCATATCGATGTCCCTGGTCTCGCCGTTACGGTGCTTGGCGATGATGATCTGGGTCTTCTCCTTATCCTGAGGGCCTTCGGACAGGCCGAGGAAATCCGGACGGTGTATGAATATGACCATATCGGCATCCTGCTCTATGCTTCCGGACTCGCGAAGATCGGAGAGGATAGGCTTTCCG
>CAYMDZ010000123.1:0-3892 GCA_964389355.1 uncultured Muribaculaceae bacterium
TTCATCAAACTTTCAAATTTACGAAAAATTTCCTTACTTTTGAAAATTTTTAAAAACAGTAAAAACAATGAACAGACGATTGCACATCGCCGTTTTTGTCCTGCTCGCGCTCCTGTGCTCCTGCAAGAGAGCCGGCAAGACCTCCCCGGAAGAGCCTTCCGGATATGATACCCTGTTCACGGAACAGACTCAGGAAGGCGTGTTCAGCCTCAAGGATGAGTACAGCCGGAGCATCTCGGTTTTCGACCGGGACACGGACCAGTTCACCACTTCTGGCAGGACCTCCAAACTGTTCTACAAGGCACTCGACCTCAAGGGTTCCCGCTATCTGTACATCGATTTCACGACCGCGACATCCCTTTCCGAAGGCAAGACCGAATTGGCCACCGTCACGGGCAGCGGCATAGCCGGACTCGGGGAGGCACAGGGAAAAATCAGCCTGGAGATAGTGCAGGTCAAGGATGACCTCGCATATCTCAGGGACAACGTGAACAACATCGGTTACATCATCACCAAATAGACGGCTATGAAAAAGTTCCTTATCGTATCCGCAGCGCTGCTGCTGTCATCACTGCTCTGCCGCGCGGACTTCGTCGGCGAGGACAGGGCACGCGAAATCGCACGCGAATGGTTCTCTTCGGAAGATTTCGACATCACCCTGAACGAAGACCAGACCTTTTATTATATAAACGCCGCTCAGGGAGGCTGGATAATAGTGTCCGCAGAGGACGCCACCACCCCTGTCCTGGCCTACAACGACTCCGGCAAATTCAACCCGAAACGGATGCCGTCCAACCTCAACACATTCCTGGGGGGATACACGAAAAGCATAGACGCCGTGAGGGAAGTCAGCCTCAAGGGCTCCGAAGAAGTGGTCAAGCTCTGGAAGAATCCGGCGCTGAGGACCAAGTCCGCAGAAGGCAAACTTCTTCAGACCGCTTCCTGGGATCAGGAGGAGCCGTACAACATATACTGCCCTGCCGTTACCGAAAACAGCAGAACCTACACGGCTCTTACCGGATGCGTGGCCACGGCGCTGGCCATCATACTCCACTACCACCAGTGGCCTGAGCACGGTCAGGGAACCATAGGCGGATATACCTACACATCAGATTATCACAGAAAAGTCAGCATCCCGTCCTACAGCATAGACGACCATTACTACAACTACTCGCAGATGCCGATGAAATACACATCATCCGCCACGACCGCGCAGAAGGAAGCCGTAGCCACGCTGATGCACGACCTGGGCGTGATGTTCAAAGCCCAGTACAACTACAACACCGGCACCGGAGCCTACAGCGAAGACATCCAGTCAGCGCTGTTCAAGCATATGGGATACAGCAGCCAGGCATACCTTCTGTACCGCTCGGCCTGCTCGTCCGACGCAGAATTCCTGCGCATAATCAAAAACGAGATTGACGAGGGGCGTCCCGTGGCCTACGGCGGTTCGGATGCGGCCAACGGAGGCCACCAGTTCCTCTGCGACGGCTATGACCAGAAGGACTATGTCCACATCAACTGGGGCTGGAGCGGCGAGGACAACGGCTATTTCGCCTTCAGTCTCAAGATTCCGGGCAGCTACACCTTCTCTGAAAGCCAATGCATACTCGTGGGGCTCGAGCCCGACCGCGACGGCAGCACGGGGAACAACGGCGGTCCGCTGAGCTTCGCATACGCCAAGAGCATGAAGGACTACCAGGGCATAACGATCACTGACGGCAGCATTGAGGAAGGCAGCTTCACCTGCAAAGTCGGAAGCATCTGGAACACCGATGCCAATGTCGGCTACACCGGAAGCGTCCGGATGGCCGTCGTGAACTACAGGGGAGAGCTCAAGGAAATCATTTCAGAAATTAAAGACATCGAACTCGAGGAGAACGAAGCTACCGGCCTGTCAGGCATAACCTGCACCATTGGCAAGGAACTCGTCCCGGGAGACAGGGTGGTGCTTCAGTTCCTGGCCAAGAACGGACAGTGGGAGACGGTGAACTGCGACAGCGAGACAGTCACTTCATTCACCAACGCCATATCCGTAATCGACACGCCGTACCTGTTGGTGGAGGAGACATACAAGGTGGGAGACAGTTTCATTCTGGACATCATTCCGGGCAATTCCCCTGTCACGAATTATTCCTGGACCTTCGACGGTCTGGCACAGACCCACATCAGCGTGAGCCCTCTGACCAGAGGAGAACATATAATAAAGGCGAAAGTCTATCTGAAAGACGGCAGCATACAGGTCATCTCACAGACGATAGTCGTGGAATAACTATCCGCGAAGTCTCTGAATCATATCTTCAGCATAAGCTCTGGACGCACAGCCGTGCCCCAGGGCTTTTCTGATGCTGTCATAGCCTTCGAGCATCTTCGCCCTGTAGGCATCGTCCTGGAGGAGCCTCAGTGTCTCGTCCTGGATATTCTGCACATTGAAATCCTCCTGGAGGAATTCCCTGAACACGAGAGAATCCACTATGAGATTGCCCAGGCTCACATATTTTATCCTGTCAAGGACACGCAGAATCTTTCTGGCCACGAAAGCCGTAAAAGGAGTCGTGGACCAGCACACCATCTGTGGCGTGCCTATAAGGGCGGTCTCCAGAGAAGCCGTCCCGGAATTGACCACCGCCACCTCGGCACCCTTGATTACCGAATAGGTCTTCCCGTAAACCAGGCTCACATAATCCTCCCTTTCCTTCAGAAAGGCGGCGTAGTCGGCATCATCACGGGACGGAGCGCCGGCTATGATGAATTTATATGAAGAATAACGCGGATCGGCGTGAAGTCTGTCCGCCAGGTCGCAGCAGACAGGAAGAGTCCTGGAGATTTCACCCTTTCTGGAACCCGGCAGAAAAGCTATGTATCTGTCCGGACAGAGGGTTTCGTATTCATATCCGTCTATGGCCTCCACGAGAGGGTTGCCCTTGTAGACGAAAGGTATTCCGCATTTGGTGAAGTAAGGTATCTCGAACGGGAACACTATGTAGAGCATATCCACATAGCGTTTGAGGGACCTGTTCCGCCACTGTCTGGACGCCCAGGTCTTCGGGGCTATGTAATAGAACACCTTCAGGCCGCGCGCGTGGGCGAACCTGGCCATCTTCATATTAAAGCCGGGATAATCTATGAGAATCAGCACGTCCGGAGCGAACTCCAGGATGTCGCGCTTGCATTTTCTGATGTTCCCAAGCAGCATTCCGGCCTTCGAGAAGACATCGCCCAAGCCCATCACGGCCCCTTCCTTATAGTGATGGAGCAGAGTTCCGCCCACACTTTTCATCATATCGCCGCCCCAGTAGCGGAATTCGGCCTGAGGGTCTTCGGCGAGAAGGCCCTTCATAAGATTGGAAGCGTGAAGATCCCCGGATGCTTCACCGGCTATAAGAAAATATTTCATCAGAATCCCAGTTTTTTAAGCCTTTCGACCTCGGCATAGTCGGTGTTGTCCAGCATATGCGGGGTTATGGCGATGTAATTGTGATCATTGGCCCAGTTATCCGTGTCGGGATCATTGTCCGGCGCGGGCACCACGTCTCCGGCCATAAGGAAAAGCTCCTCGCCGTCCTCGACGGGTTCGCCCTTGATGACCTCCCCCACAGCGGTGGGCGGCACAAATTCGTTGATCCACCACTCGACGCCCTGGGTGCAGGCCTTGACGCCCTTTATCTCACTGGCCGGGACATCCGGGAAGTTTATGTTGTAAAGTATCTTTCCGCTGATGGGAAAAATCTCGAGCAGCCTGTCCAGGATTCCGGGAAGAAGCTCCTCGACGACCGTGAAATCCGCATCGGAGTGCATATTGTCCAAAGACACGCCGATCGCCGGGACTCCGGCCAGTGCGGCTTCCCTCGCCGCCCCTATCGTTCCGCTGTACCACATCGCCGTGGAGGCG
>CAYMDZ010000124.1:0-3876 GCA_964389355.1 uncultured Muribaculaceae bacterium
AATCCCCGCCATACCGAGGTGCGTGGTCAGAGCCAGCCTGGAAAAGAAGGGCGTGACGGCGTCCGGACTCTCACACAACTACACCTGTACACTTCACATAACTGATTATCCGTCAGCCCTTATGCCTGGAATGGTCGGCAAGGTGCGCTTCGAGAAGGCCGCCGGCGAAAATTGTCTTGTCATTCCGGCCTCCGCCATCAGGTCCGACCGCGACGGCAGATATGTCTGGACGGTCAACGGACAGTCCAGGGTGGAGAAAAAGCACATAACCACTTCGGAATTTGCCCGGGACGGGGTCATCGTAAGCTCCGGCCTGCAGGAAGGTGATGCCGTGATCACAGACGGCATAGCCAAGGTCAGCACGGGTATGAAGGTAAGCATCAGGTAGTTATGCAGAAAAAGGGACTAACCTCGCGCATCGTGATGGGCGCGATACGGTACAAGAGTCTGGTACGGCTGTTCCTGGTTCTGCTCATCGCGATGGGTGCATACGGCCTGGTCGAGATGAACAAGGACGAGTTCCCTACCTTCGAACTCAAGCAGGGACTCATCGCGGCGGTATATCCGGGCGCTGACGTCAACCAGGTGGAAGAGGAAGTGGGCAAGCCGCTCGAGGAGCTGCTGTTCTCGATGCCTGAGATCGACCGCAGCCAGACCAAGGTGGTGAGCCGCGACGGAATGTGCTACATCTACACCGACCTCACCGTGCCTTCTTCGCAGAAGAACGAAGTGTGGTCGAAGATCAAGCTCAAGATAGACACCTACAAGCAGACCCTTCCGGCCGGAGTGCTGGCCATCGTGGTACTGGACGACTTCTCTGCCATAACCTCCGTGCTCATAGCCATCGAATCGGAGGACAAGGGCTATGTCGAGATGAACGACTATGCCAATGACCTCGCGGACCGCCTCCGGACCATTCCGGAATTGGCCAATGCCAAGATCATAGGCTCGCAGAGCGAGGAGTTCGCGGTGACCGTCGATATGGACCGGCTCAGCGAATACGGCATCTCCCCTACCTCGCTGATGCTTGACTACCAGAGCGCATCCATCCAGGCGCTCGGCGGCACGTTCTCCACGAACTACGCCCATTCGCCCGTACATATACAGAACAGCGTAAGCAACGAACAGGAGCTCGCGGACAGAGTCCTGATGTCCACCCGCGAGGGCGAGTCGCTCAGGCTCCGCGACGTGGCCACCATCGAGCGCAGGTACAAGGAACCGAATTCGCTGGTGAACTACAACGGCCATTCGGCCATCATCCTGTCCATAGAGATGCGCCCGGACAACAACATCGTGGCCTTCGGAGAGAAGGTGGACAAGGTGATGGACGAGTTCCTCGCCGACGCTCCGGACAGCATTCACATCTCGCGCATCACGGACCAGCCGAAGGTGGTGGGTACGTCGGTGTGGTCGTTCCTCAGGGACCTGGTGATCTCGATGCTCGTCGTGATACTGGTGATGCTGCTGCTCTTCCCTATGAAGAGCGCGCTGATCGCCTCTTCGGGCGTGCCGGTCTGCACCGCGGTGGCATTGGCCCTTATGTTCCTGAGCGGAATATGCCTTAACACCGTGTCGCTGGCGGCGCTCATCGTGGTGCTGGGAATGATAGTGGACGACTCCATCATCACGATGGACGGCTATATGGACAAGCTGGGCGGCGGGATGAACCGCGTGGATGCGGCCTGCTCTTCGGCCCAGGAGCTGTTCACGCCTATGTTTATGGCCACATTTGCCATAAGCGCGATGTTCTTTCCCATGCTGAAGATCATCCACGGGTATCTGGGCGACTTCGTGCAGACCTTCCCGTGGGTCATAACCTTCGCACTGATGACCTCGCTCGCCTACGCGGTGCTGGTGGTGCCGTCACTCGAGACCAGGTTCATAACCTCGGCCCGCAGCACGGAGAAGAAGCAGAGCATCATCATAAAGTTCCAGAACGTACTGTTCACCAGCCTCCAGAAGGCCTACGACTTTATGCAGGACCACTGCTTCAAGCATCCGCACCTCACGATACTGTCGGGAATTGCCGCAGTGGGGCTCGGGCTTCTGATGTTCTCGAAGATGAACGTCCAGATGATGCCTATGGCCGACCGTCCGCTCTTCGCGATAGAAATGTACCTCTCACCTGACGCCGACATCGAGCAGACCACGCAGCTGGCCGACTCGCTCTCCGCCCTTCTGCGGCAGGACGGGCGGATCGCCTCCGTCACCGAGTTCATCGGCACGGGCACACCGCGCTTCCACGCCACCTACGCGCCTATTCTTCCGGGGGCCAATGTCGCACAGCTCATCGTCAACACCAGGTCCAACAAGGACACGCAGACCTTCCTGAAGGAATACGAAGCCTACTACGAGCATTATTTCCCTGAAGCGCAGATCCATTTCAAGCAGATGGACTACCAGGGCACCTCGACTCCGGTGGAGGTCCGTGTGTTCGGAGAGGATTACGAGCAGGTCAAGACCGTATCGGACAGCATCAAAGCCTATATGGCCGGCCTGGATATGATAAAATGGGTCCATTCCGACGCGGACAACCAGACCAGCGCCATCTCGATGACCCTCAACGAGGACGAGGCCGCACGCCTGGGCGTGAACCGCGCCCTTATGAACCTGTCGCTGACCAGCGCGCTGGAAGGAGTGCAGATCTCAAGCATACGCGAAGGGACCAATGTGATTCCGGTCAACCTTTATTCTGCCAATCTGGGCAAGGACGCCCTCTACGAGGACATCTCGAACACGCTCGTGCCTACCGCAGTGCCGGGACTTATGGTGCCTGTCCGACAGGTCGCCACTATGGAATCCGACTGGCAGCCGGAGACCCTTACCAGAATCAACGGTGAGAGGGCCATCACCGTGGCTGCGGATATGCGTTACGGCAAGAGCCAGCCTATAGCGCAGCGCGCCATCAGCAAATATGTGGACAGGCTCGAACTTCCTGAAGGAGTGCGCATCGAATACGGCGGACTCAGCAGCGTGAACAGCAGCATAGGACCGGAAATCGTGATGGCGTTCCTGGCGGCCGTGTTCATCCTGTTCGTGTTCCTTCTGTTCCACTTCAAGAAGATTTCACTCGCGGTGCTTACCATAGCGCTGAGCTCCCTGTGCCTGTTCGGAGCCTTCTTCGGACTCTGGATATTCGGTCTGGACGTGTCGATGACCGCGGTTCTGGGACTTATCTCGCTCGTGGGCATCATAGTGCGAAACGGCATCATAATGTTCGAATATGCCGAGGAGCTGCGCTTCCAGCAGGGCTACAGCGTGAAAGACGCCGCCGCACAGGCCGGAAAACGCAGAATGAGGCCTATTTTCCTCACCTCCTGCACCACAGCGCTCGGTGTGCTGCCGATGATCATAAGCGGCGACCTTCTCTGGATGCCGATGGGAGTGGTCATCTGCTTCGGCACACTGCTTTCAGTATTCCTCATCACTTTGATTATGCCTGTGTCATACTGGCAGATATTCCGCAAGGCCAAATGAAAACATCTGTAATAAAAATATCACTCTGCGGGTCTCTGCTGCTCGCGGGCCTGACCTGCGGGGCGCAGAGCCTGACCCTGACCCTTCAGGACTGCAAGGAGGCGGCTCTGAACCGCAATACCGCCGTCCGTAACGCCGGACTGGATATCAGAGGCGCCGAACTGCAGAAGCGGGAAGCCATGTGGGAGTACTTCCCGAGGGTCAGCGCCACAGGACTTGGCTACTACGCCCTCAATCCGCTGCTGGACATAGGGATAGTGGACATTCTGGGAGACAACGACTTCGCGTGGAACCTGCAGAACGAGGCCGAATCATACGGCTCAATGTACGGCATCAACACCCGCTACAAGGCCTTCCAGAAAGGTTATACGGCATCCGTCTCCCTGATGCAGCCGGTCT
>CAYMDZ010000125.1:0-3868 GCA_964389355.1 uncultured Muribaculaceae bacterium
ATAGACCGCGACGGCGGCTACGTCCACCCCGCCGACTTCGACGAATTTTACTGGCGCACCCTCGAAAAGGCCCGGTAATTCCTGCCTCGCAGGCGCCTATTTGATATTCGGCTCTTCGAGGCCGAGGTGCTTCTTCTTGTCCAGAACCTTGAGGTAGAGGGCTACCAGCAGGGCGAGAATGCCGAAGCAGGCGAAGATGATGAGCGGAATCGTGTAGTTGTAAGGGATGAACGAAGCTCCGGCCTCCTTGGCGGCGATGACCGCAGGATTGGCGGCGTTCGAACTCTCAAGCACGCTTCCGATAAGCTTCGGAACGAAGCACAGTCCGATGTTCTGCACCCAGAAGATGAGGCAGTAGGCCGAACCGAGGATCTTCTCGTCTATGATTTTCGGAACTGACGGCCACAGGGCTGCAGGCACGAGCGCGAAACTGACGCCCAGTATCACGATGGTCGCATACGCAAGGATCTTGCTTCCGGTGGCAGGCAGCAGGAACGCGAACACCAGGTGGCAGATGATGAGCAGGAACGCTCCGTAGATGAGCATTGTCGCTCCCTTGCCCTTCTTGTCCAGGTAGGCTCCCAGGAACGGAGTGATGACGGCCGCGCCGATAGGGAACCATCTGAAGATATTGGCAGCCACGTCAGGGCTGAGGCCGTTAAGGTTGCACTGAAGCATATTGGCCCCGTATCTCTGGAACGGGAAGATGGCCGAATAGTAGAGTACGCACAGCAGCGCCACTACCCAGAAGCTCTTGGAAGTGAGGATCTTGCCCAGGTCCGAGATCTGGAACTCCTCGTCGCTTCCGCCTTCCTCGCTGTTCTTCTCGCCCGCAGCGGCCAGCTGAGCGTCGAACTTCCTGTCCATAACGGAGAACACGAGGAAGTTGATGAGGCCTATGAGAAGCAGGCAGGTGCAGAATCCGACAGGTGCGGCGATGGTGCCGAACTTGGAGGCGATGATAGGGCTGATGGAGAAGATGGCGAACACACCCACGCGGGCGATAGCCATCTCGATGCCCATTGCGAGGGCCATCTCCTTGCCTTTGAACCATTTGGCCAATGCCTTCGATACCGTGGTCCCGGCCATCTCGCAGCCGCATCCGAAGATCATGAATCCGAGGGACGCGAGCTTGGCGCTGCCCGGCATGCTGACCCACCAGGAGTTCAGCCAGGCCTCGAAAGCGGAGCCTGCGAACAGGTCGCTGACCGCGTAGAACTTGATGACGGCGCCTCCGAGCATAAGGGAGGTTGAGAGGATGCCGGTGAAACGGATGCCCATCTTGTCCAGGATGATGCCGGCGAGGATGAGGAATCCGCAGACATTCAGGATGTACTCTGAGCTGGCGTATGTTCCGTAGACGTTAGGAGTCCAGCCCTTCTCGGCTTCCAGCAGAGACTGGATAGGGGACATCACATCCACGAACATATAGCCGAAAAACATCGCAAGCGCGATGAGGATCAACGCGGCCCACCTGGCGGCAGGTTTATCGTTGATGAAACGATAGATTTTTTCTGACATAATATGTTTTTTAGTTTTACTTCAGGGAGCGGTAATGCACTGACACAGATTGCGAATTTACCGAAAAATTCCCAAGATTGGCACGTCCCGGAATATTTATCTGAAAATAAATCAGTAAATTTGCCGTCTATGTCGCAATTATTGGATAGTATAAATACTCCTTCAGATATAAAGAAACTTGATATGGAACAGCTCCGTCAGCTCTGTGCGGAGATCCGTTCCTATATGGTGGAGGTGTGCTCCGAGAATCCCGGTCACCTGGCTTCGAGCCTCGGTGCCGTGGAACTCATCGTGGGAGTCCACTATGTCTTCGACACTCCGGAAGACAAGTTCGTGATAGACGTCGGCCACCAGGCCTATGCCCACAAGATCCTCACCGACAGGAAGGAGGCTTTCCGCAAGCTCCGCCGCAGCGACGGGCCAAGTGGCTTTCCCAATATTTTCGAAAGCAGGTGGGACGCTTTCGGGGTGGGCCACTCCTCAACATCCATCAGTGCGGCGCTGGGTTACGCCGAAGCCGCGCGCATCAAGGGCCTGCCGTACAAGAGCGTGGCCCTCATCGGAGACGGCGCGATGACCGGCGGCCTGGCATACGAAGCCCTGAACAACGCCGGCGAGAGCGCGGCGGACCTTCTGGTCATCCTCAATGACAACAACCAGTCCATAGACAAGGCCGTCGGTGGCCTTCACAAGCATCTTCTGCACTTCACTACCAGCGAGAACTACAACTCCCTGAAGAAGCGCGCCTGGGACATCATAGGCGACACGCGTTTCCGCGGATTCATCCAGCGGCAGGTGCGCGCGCTGAAGTCGCGCCTGGTCACGGGCAGCGGCGGGGACATCTTCGAGGCTATGGGACTCAGGTATTTCGGCCCCGTCAACGGCAATGACATAGAGCAGGTGGTGCTCACCCTGAAGAAGCTCAAGGGGCTGAAGGGTCCGCGCATCCTGCATTGCATAACCACCAAGGGCAAGGGGTACGCCCCTGCCGAGCAGAACCCCTGCGTATGGCACGCCCCGGGCAGATTCGACCCGCAGACCGGCGAGCGCAAGGTGGTAAAGCACGACGTCCCGCGCTACCAGGATGTGTTCGGAAAGGTGCTCTGTGATCTGGCGGAGAAGAACCCGGACATCGTCGGCATCACTCCGGCGATGGCCAGCGGATGTTCGATGACTGAGTTTTCGAAACGCTTTCCGGACAGGTTCTTCGACGTGGGTATAGAAGAGGAGCACGCCGTGACTTTCTCGGCGGGTCTTGCCGCAGCCGGACTCCGTCCCGTATGCAACATCTACTCTTCGTTCTCGCAGAGGGCCTACGACCAGATAATTCACGATGTGGCACTCCAGAAACTGCCTGTGATTCTGTGCTTTGACCGCGCCGGCCTGGTCGGCGAAGACGGAGCCACGCACGCCGGAGCCTTCGATATGGCGGCCTACCGCTGCATCCCGAACTGCACCGTCGCCGCCCCTTCCGACGAACTGGAGCTGAAGAACATGCTCTATTCGGCGACCCTTTCGAAGACGGGCCCTTATATAATAAGGTATCCGCGCGGCCTTGCGGAAGGCTGCAGCTGGGAGGACGAGCCTTACCGGGAGCTGCCTTCGGGGAAGGCCAGTTGTCTTAAGCGGGGCAGCCGCGTGGCGGTCGTGGCCATTGGCCCGTGCGTTCATCGCGCTCTCGAGGCTTCCGAAGCCTTCGGGGACGCAGTGGGGGTATATGACTTCCGCTTTCTCAAGCCAATCGACACTCAGGCCCTGGATGAGATCTTCGCCCGGTATGAGAATGTGCTCACTGTGGAGGACGGGTGCCTCAAGGGCGGTCTGTACGGGGCAGTCTGCGAATATGCGCAGCAGGCGGGCGCGAGGGTCGGCGTCAGAGGCCTTGGCATTCCGGATGAATTCATCCTCCACGCGACTCAGGGCGAGCAGCGGCACCTCTGCCACATAGACCGGGAGGGCATTGAGGAGGAACTCCGGAAACTGCTGTAATTTTGACAAAAAGATTTTTGTAATTCGAAAATCTTGATTATCTTTGCAATCCCTTTCGGTTTCGGGGGATACCGGGAGGTTATTGAAATAAATTTTGCCGATGTAGCTCAGTTGGCCAGAGCACGTGATTTGTAATCTCGGGGTCGAGGGTTCGAATCCCCCCATCGGCTCGCTTAAGCCAAGCGTATTGGCATAAACAGGGGCAAGTACCAGAGTGGCCAAATGGGGCAGACTGTAAATCTGCTGGTTATACCTTCGGTGGTTCGAATCCATCCTTGCCCACCATAATGGAGTAAATCCTCCAAGCGGGGTTCGTATAATGGCTATTATGCCAGCCTTCCAAGCTGGAAATGGGAGT
>CAYMDZ010000126.1:0-3795 GCA_964389355.1 uncultured Muribaculaceae bacterium
TAGGCGATGAACGCGATATAGACGGCGCACAGCAGCAGAGCTATGGCCGAGCCAATGTTGATGGACTTGTAGTGCGCGTCATACAGGTGTGAGAGGAAACTTCCGGCCATCATCCACAGGAAATTGGCCCCGGGGCCGGCCACGAGCAGAAGTGCCGCCACAGGCAGCATATCGGCGTAGCTGTTCGAGTATGGCAGCACGAAGGTGCTGAAAACGCTGATTTCGAACAGAAGTATCTTGGCATTGGTCAGTTGCATCAGCATTCCGCTGAGGAATGTGGATTCGCCTTTCTGTGAACCTTTGGTGTCGTGGGTCTTGTAGATCCTGTATGACAGGTACACCAGATACAGCGCTCCCAGGTACTTGAGGTATTTGACGTACGAGCCGAGCGCCTCGCCTATGAGGTGTGTGAGCAGTGCCATCAGCAGCACCGCGATGACGGCTCCTGTCAGCAGGCCAAGCCAGACCCTGAACCCTTTCCTCCGTCCATAGCGTATGCCGGTGGTCAGAGCGAAAATGTTCGCCGGACCAGGGGTGTATCCCACTATAAGTATTTGAAGCAAAAGGGCTAAGGTGATCATTAAGGGTTCTGTTTGAGTTTCTCTGTGAATCTGTCTATCGTTCTCATTTCGTGAGCGATGCGAATGCCCTGAGGGCAGTGTGCCTCGCACTGGTGGCAGCCGATGCAGTGGGATGCCTGGCGCAGTTTCGGAACGCTCCTGTCATATCCTATCAGGAACGCCCGGCGTGCACGCGCGTAGTCCGTATCTTCCTTTCCGTGGTTAGGGAAGTTGCCTTCGTTGATGCATTTGTTATAATGCGAGAAGATGGCGGGGATGTTCAGGCCGTAAGGGCAAGGCATGCAGTAGTTGCATCCGGTGCACGGTATGGTCTTCAGGTGCATTATGTCCGAAGCTATGCCCATAAGGAATTCGTGCTCCTCCGCGCTGATGGGCTTGAGAGGGGAGTAGGTGGCCGTGTTCTCGACCAGATGCTCCATATAGGTCATGCCGCTCAGGACGCACAGAACCCCTTCAGGAGTGCCTGCGAAGCGGAAAGCCCAGCTGGCGATGCTCTTTTCGGGCTCGCGCTGCTTGAGCTTGACTGCGATGTTGTTGGAGACATTGGCCAGGCGTCCGCCCAGGAGCGGTTCCATAATCACGGCGGGAATGCCTCTTTTATGCAGTTCTTCGTAGAGGTAGTTGGCGTTGGTGTTGCGCGGGTTTATCTCGCTGGCGTATTCCCAGTCCAGATAATTGAGCTCTATCTGCACGAAATCCCAGCGGTACCGGCCTTCGTCGTGCCATTTGAGACAAAGGTCATATACTGCGACATCTCCGTGGTAGGAGAATCCCAGGTTCCTGATGCGGCCCTGCTTTTTCTGCTCTACCAGCCAGTCCAGCAGGCCGTTGTCGATGTATCTGGCGTAGAATTCCTTCATCCCGCCGCCACTGCCTATGGAGTGAAGCAGAAGGTAATCCACATAGTCTGTCTGAAGTTCGCGAAGGGAATTCTCGAACATTTCCTTTCCGGCCTCGAAGGTCCAGGTTTCAGGAGAGAAGTTGGACAGTTTGGTGGCTATGTAATATGAACTGCGGTCGTGTCTGGCCAGGGCGATTCCGGTGGCCTTCTCGGAGAGGCCCCTGCAGTAGGCCGGAGACGTGTCGAAATAGTTGATGCCGTGCTCGAGGGCGTAGTCTATCTGCCTGTTCACCATCTCCTGGTCTATCACGGCGTCGTTTCCTTCGCCTGTCATCGGAAGGCGCATCATTCCGTATCCCAGAAGGGAGACCTTGTCCCCGTTGTTCGGGTTGATGCGGTAAGTCATCTCGCCCTGTCCGTCGGCGCTGCCGTTCGTTCGGCATCCGGCGGTGGAGAGTCCGGCAGCGGCTATGGAGCCTGCTCCCAGACATTTAAGGAAATCTCGTCTGTTTATCTTTTCTGCCATGGCTTCTAAATCGTTTTGTGAACTTCGTGCCCTTCCACATATATCGCGCTGTAAGGTCTTGACGGGCAAAGGTTTTCGCAGGCTCCGCAGCCTATGCAGCGTGCCGGGTTGACCGACGGGATGCGAAGGCTCTGAGGGTCGTCAGGATTGAGCCGTATCATAGAGATGGCGCCTGCCGGGCAATGCCTGGCGCAGTTTCCGCAGCTTACCCCGTCAGTAATAGGGATGCAGTTTTCCCTTATCCATACAGCGTGTCCCACCTGGGTGGAGGATTTGTCTTCCAGGCTAATAGGCCTGATGGCTCCGGCGGGGCAGACTTGGCTGCACCTGTTGCATTCCGGACGGCAATAGCCTTTCTCGTATGAGACGGTAGGCTGCATGAGGTGGTCCAGCTCGGTCGATGGGCGCAGGACGTCATTCGGACAGGCGGATACGCAGAGCTGGCATCCGGTGCAGTGCGTGGCCATATTGCGCGCCGAGAGCGACCCTGCAGGGGTGATCGGCGTGGTGCGGTGCGGCGCTTTCTTCTTCTCGATGACCGCGAGTCCGCCGTCCACCTTCTTCTTCTCCTGGCTGAATGCCAATTGGCCCGTAGCCAGAGCGGTGCCTATAAGGAACGCGCGGCGGCCGCTGTCCGTAGCGGTCTGTTTTCCGTCGGCGGGCTTGGAGATTATGTTGGTGCCGGTTTTGGCAGCGTCGGTTTTAATTGGCCGGTGCGAGTAGCTGATGGCACCCTTCCGGCATTTGTCTATGCAGTCCCCGCAGACCACGCACCTGGAGTAGTCTATGCTGTGATTCGTCAAGTCTATGCACGAAGATTTGCAGTTCTTGCTGCAAAGTCCGCAGTTTATGCAGGCGTTCTCGTCTATGTGGATTCTGAACCAGGCGTGGCGGGCGAAAAGGGACAGGAATGTGCCCACAGGGCAGAAGGAATTGCAGTATTCGCGGCCGCCTTTCCACGAGAGGATCACCACCACGACGAGGGTGACGGCGGCGATTATGAAGGTAGGAAGGCTGCGGATCCATACTTCTTTCGTATAGAAGGCGTAGGAATCGGCCCTCTCGGCGATGAGCGCAAGAAGATTGTTGATGCCCTGCCAGACAGGGGAGAACAGGTTCTGGACTATCCTCCCGTAGGCGCTGTACGGGGCCAGCAGAGCTGTGAGTGAACCAAGGGAGAAGATTATGGAGAGAATCAGAACGCCCAGAACGGTGTATCTGAGGATCTTGTGCTCCTTATGGAAGCGGAATCTGTTCTTCTTTTTCTTGCCGGCCAGGTGTGACACTCCGTCCTGGAATACGCCCAGAGGGCATATTACGGAGCAGTAGATGCGGCCCAGAAGCAGGGTGATCAGCAGAACTCCCAGGATTACGGCCACATTTACGGACAGCACCGCAGGCAGGAACTGCACCTTGGCCATCCAGCCCAGATAGGCATGGAGCGCTCCGGTGAAGTCCAGAAACAGGACTGTAATCAGGATGAAGAAGATCAGTGCGCACACTGAACGGATTTTTCGCAGCATATGTTTCTCGTTAGAATTTTACGAATTTACATATTTTTCGCGAAAAGTTGTTATGGCAGTTCACTAACATTAGTGATTTGTTTATGACAGGTGATTTCGTATATTTGCGTGAATTCAAAATTTAAGGATTATGAAAAAGATTTCACTTATTATCGCCGCAGCCTGCGTACTCGTAGCCGCCGCATCCTGCAACAACACCCCTAAGAAGAATGCCAACAAGGCTTCTGAGCAGACAGAATGCTCTGAATGCACCAAACATAACGCCTGCCCTGAGGAAAAGGCTTCCTGCTGCCAGGAGCAGAAGGCTTGTGAGAATGCCAATGC
>CAYMDZ010000127.1:0-3794 GCA_964389355.1 uncultured Muribaculaceae bacterium
TGCCTTGACTTCCTTTCCGAGAGCCTTCTTCAGCTCGCCCGCAAGCCACGGTTCCACCTCTTTCTTTACTTTTTCAGGAAGAACGAGGGCTATGTCCACGCTTTCTCCGGTAGTGAAATTCTTCGCCACGTCGAGGATTATTTCCTTCAGCAGGTCGGTCTCGCCGAGATCCTTCTCTACTGTGGACTTGACTGTGGAGGCCAGAAGTATGTCCTCTATGTCCTTTCTGGTGGCCTGGAGTGCCTGTGATGAAGCCATTCTGATGTCGGAATCGGCCTTGGTCTTAAGGTCGGCAGCCTGCTTTTCCGCCTGAGCGATAATGCTTTCCGCTTCAGCCTTGGCTTTGGCGACGATGTCATCGGCCTGAGCCTGCGCTTCACTTAAAAGCCTGGCTCCGTCTTCTTTACCCTTGGACAGGCCTTCCTGATAGAGCTTGTCCGTGAGTTCTTGGAGTTTATTCTGCATATTATGTCGGTTGTTTTGTTTTATTGGTTTTGAAAACGCGCAAAGATACCAAATTTACTTATCGATTGCAACTATAATCAGCATCTGGTCTTCCTGCACTGAATCTCCCTTGGCCGCCAGCACTTCGCAGACGGTTCCGTCCTGCGGGGAGGTGATGTCATTTTCTATCTTCATCGACTCCAGCACCAGCACACGTTCGCCTTTGCTGACCTTCTGCCCCTTGCTTACCAGCACGTTCGTGACGGTGCCCGGAAGAGGAGCCGGTATGCCGATCTGACCTTCCCCGGGGCCCTGTGCCTCCGCTTTCGGGGCTGTCTGTACCGGAATTGCCGGAGCGGACTGTATGCCAATGCCTGCGGCGGCTTTCAGAGCGGGTTTCACGCTCGCGGGAACTCCGCCTTCGATCTCCACGTCATAGGCTGTGCCGTTCACGGTGACCTGTGCCCGGCCGTCCTTTATGCCGCCCACTTCGACCTGATAGTGATTTGAATTTATGGTGAAATCGTATTTGATCATAGGACTATTCGTTGTTCGGGTTTCTGAAATATCTGTCCGGACGGTTCCATTCTCCGCCCCTGACGGCAGAGAAGGTGATGCGTCTTCCCAGGTCCTTTCTGGACAGGGTGAGCCTGATGGCGAGCGCTATGGCCGCCACGACTTCGTCTTTCGGTTCGCGTGTCGTCATAATGGAAGATTGTCGTGTTTCTTGGCAGGGAGACCCTGTCTTTTGCCGGAAAGCGAGCGCAGGGCGCGTATGACGCGGAAGCGTGTCTCGCTCGGCTGGATTATGTCTTCAATGTATCCTCTCTCGGCCGCCCTGTAAGGCGTGCAGAAGAGGTCTTCGTATTCCTGCTCCGATACATTTTTCAGGATGCCCGTAGCACCTTTGGCACCCATCACGGCGATCTCGGACGAAGGCCAGGCGTAGTTGATGTCGGAACGCAGGTGCTTGCTGCTCATCACTATGTAGGCTCCGCCGTAGGCCTTGCGAAGGGTTACGGTCACTTTCGGTACCGTGGCCTCGCCGTAGGCGAAGAGAAGCTTGGCACCGTTAGAAATCACTGCGCCGTACTCCTGCTGCGTGCCCGGAAGGAATCCCGGCACGTCCACGAGCGTCACGAGCGGAATTCCGAAGGCGTCGCAGAAGCGCACGAACCTGGCGGCCTTGCGGCTGGCGTTGATGTCCAGCACTCCGGCCATTACCGCGGGCTGATTGGCAACTATTCCCACGCTCTCACCGTCCATATGGGCGAATCCCACTATTATGTTGCGCGCGAAATCGCGGTGGACCTCGAAGAATTCACCGTCATCCACGATCTCGCCTATGACTTCGTACATATTGTAGGCCTTGCTGTCCTGTTCGGGTATGATGTGGTCGAGCGAAGTGTTCAGCCTGCCCACCGGATCGGAAGTCTCCCGGCGCGGTGCCGGGGTGAGGTTGTTGGCCGGAAGGAAGCTCAGCAGGGTGCGTATGTTTGAAAGCAGCTCCTCTTCGCTGTCGCAGGCGAACTGGGCCACACCGCTCCTGGCAGTATGCACGCCGGCGCCGCCCAGATGCTCCTGGTCCACGTCTTCGCCGGTCACGCTCTTGACCACGGCCGGGCCGGTAAGGAACATATATGAGGTGCCGCGGACCATGAATATGAAGTCCGTCAGGGCAGGGGAGTACACGGCTCCGCCGGCGCACGGGCCCATGATGGCCGAGATCTGCGGAACCACGCCGCTGGAGAGGATGTTCCTTTCGAATATCTCTCCGTAGCCGGCCAGGGCGTCAATGCCTTCCTGTATGCGCGCGCCGCCGGAATCGTTGATGCCTATGCACGGCACGCCGGTCTTCAGGGCCAGGTCCATCACCTTGCATATCTTCTCGGACATCGTTTTGGAAAGCGAACCTCCGCTTACCGTGAAGTCCTGGGCATATACATATACCAGACGGCCGTCTATGGTGCCGCGTCCGGTCACTACGCCGTCGCCGTCGGTGTGGTGTTCCTGCATTCCGAAATCGGTGCATCTGTGCTGCACGAACATGTCGAACTCCTCGAAGGAGTCGGCGTCCAGCAGTCTGGCGATGCGCTCCCTGGCTGTCAGCTTGCCTTTCGCGTGCTGAGCCTCGATGCGCTTTTCTCCGCCGCCCAGAAGGGCGGCACTTTGTCTCTCTTTGAGAGCCTGTAATTTTTCCTGTTGTGAGGTCATTTCGGTTAAAATTCTATTGGTGAGCAGGTTTAAGCAGGTCAAGCACTACCTTTACCGGGTTGAAGGTCTCCACCGGCACTTCCATGAATGCGGTGAGCCAGTCTGACATCGCGCCGTTCCAGAGTCCCGGAAGTTCGAGGGCTTTGAGTTCGCGGCCCTGGTAGCTCTTGGAACTGATGAATCCGGTCTGCGGATCGACATATTTTGTGAGGTCGAATTTCTCGCCTTCGCTGTCGTGAAGAAGGCACACGAGATCCACCGGATTGAAGTGGGTGGACTGCGCCATCATCGACGGGTCGGAGATCTGAACGCTTTCAAGTATCTGCAGCGAGGTGGAGCCGTCCTTGGCCCTTATGATGAAAGGACCGCCTCCCGGTTCGCCTTCGTTGCGCACCATACCGCATACGCGTATAGGGCGGTTGAGCTTGTCCAGCAGGGCGAGGGCCCTCTGCTTGCAGTCCTTCTGCTCAGGCATGGTGATGCAGAATTCCGTGCGGAGGAACTCCTCTATTTCGTTGCAGAGCATCTGGCAGGCGTCGGTGGCGTACGGGTCGGCAGGGATGGTGTTGTATCCCGGTATGTAGTTCACCAGCGGGCTGGCGGTGAGCACGGCCGTGAGCTGCCTGAACTCGGTGATGTATCCGAAGACCTGGTCGCGCAGCATAAGCGCCTTTCCCATAAGCGCTTTCTTGTACCGCGTGCAGACAGGAAGCAGCCTTTCATTGGCCACGTTGTCTATGTTCTTGATGCTGACGAGTTCTTCCTTGATGCCGTTGAGGTTGTAGATCAGCGCTCCGTGGCCGGCAGGGCGGGTCAGGACGGTGCCGTCTTCCCTGAGGAACGGTTTGTTGTCCGGGGTGACCGCGATGGTGTTCGTCTCCGGGTCCTGGAACGTGAACGTTATGTTATAGTGCACTCCGTAGCGCTTCTCATATTTTTCCTGAACGTCGGCGAGGGCCTGCTTGAACAGGTCCAGATGCTCGGGCGACACGGTGAAGCAGATGTTCACGCTGCCGTCCTCGTTCTTCATATATTCCTTTCCTTCA
This sequence comes from uncultured Muribaculaceae bacterium, assembly GCA_964389355.1. Taxonomy (GTDB): domain Bacteria; phylum Bacteroidota; class Bacteroidia; order Bacteroidales; family UBA932; genus Cryptobacteroides. Next base: position 3,705 of record CAYMDZ010000127.1, read on the forward strand.
ACCAGATGCTCGGCCAGGGCGGTGCGCACCTCGTCCTTGTAGCGGTGGAAGAGAAGCACTCCCTTCGGCTTCTGCCCGTAGCCCAGACCC
>CAYMDZ010000128.1:0-3756 GCA_964389355.1 uncultured Muribaculaceae bacterium
TCATCCTTATAGCACTTGTTCTCGTCGTCGATAGGGTTGATCCAGCCGTTCGAATTGTGGAAGCACTGAATCCAGGCGTGAACCGTAAGACCTATTTCTTCCGCGTGACGGATGAAATCTATCGTGCGGCTCTTCGAAGTGGGAGTGAACGCCGCATAGTTGAGAATGATGTGGTCCAGGCCCTTCTCTTTCAGGTCCTTGAGACCGGCATAATCGTTCTCGGCGAGTCCAGCCACGTGACTGCTCCATACCCAGATGCCGTTGCGGAGGGTCTTGTCCAGACTGAAAAGGATGTTCTCCATACCTTCACTCGAGTAGGTGAGGTTCTTCCAGTCGGCACCTCCGTCAGGAATCCTCTGGTAGCTTCCCCTTTCGGTCTGCGGGAGAGCCTTTCCGAACACTTCGGCAGAAGAGAATTCATCTATGGCCTTTCCCGAGCCGCTGAGGGCGAGCTTGAGGGTGAAGTCCGAGTCGGAAGCGATTCCGGTGGAAAGGGCCTCGTCAGATGTGGAGAGGACAAGTCTCTGTCCGGCGGCAAGTTTGGTGCCTTCCGGAGCCTCGTAGATGCACCTGGCGTTGAAGTACTGGTCAGTAAGGTACAGACCGACTCCCGAAAGGTCCACTTCCGCTGCGGCGCCGTTAAGCAGTTCCACCCAGGTCACGGCATCGGTTGTCTGGTCGTGTGCGGCGATCTCGTTGATCACCACACCGTTCCAGGCCGTAATATCTTCCTCGTTGCAACTGGTCTGGCATCCCATGACGAAAGCCAGGACAGGGGCAAGAAAGATCAATGTCGCTTTTTTATTCATATTGAAAGTTTTACTGTTTGATGATACCCTGCTCCTTGAGAGCCTTTTCAGCCTCGGTAAGTCCGCCGTACTTCTTGACAGCGGCCTCGCACTGCTCGTAGGTGAGGGAAGGATTCCTCTCTACCATGGTTCTGGTAAGACGGTCAACGACCTTGTTGTTGATAAGGTGAGCGTGAACCATACGGTTGCCTTCGACGCGGCCGAGACGGCACATTACGGTGGTGCTTATCATATCGCAGATAAGCTTCTGGGAGGTGCCGGACTTCATACGGGTACTTCCGGTGATGAATTCAGGGCCGGTGATGACCTCTACAGGATAGTCTGAGTATTCTGAGATAGGAGAGCCGGGGTTGTTCACGAATGATCCTGTAGGGATTCCGTGCTCGTGGCAGGCCTTCAGGGTAGCGAGAACATAAGGGGTGTTGCCGCTGGCTGAGATGCCGACGACGATGTCCTTAGTGTTCACGTTCTTAGCCTGGAGAGTCTTCCAGCCTTCCTCTACGTCGTCTTCCTTCTCCTCGAGGTCGAGAACGAGGTTCTCGACGCCGCCGGCCAGGATGCACTGGAACATATCCTCAGGCACGCCGTAAGTGTTGGGAATCTCAAGAGTGTCGAGTACGGCGAGCTTTCCGCCCGTACCGGCTCCGCAATAGAACATTCTTCCGCCTTCGCGAACGTGGTTCTCGATGGCGCTTACCAGTTTCTCAAGGTCAGGAAGCACAGCCTCGATTGCGAGTGCCACTTTCTTGTCCTCCTCATTGATTTCGCGCAGCAGCTGAGCTACGCTTTTCTTTTCCAAATTGTCGTGCAATGACGGCTGTTCTGTAAGTCTGATAGCCATAATAGTATGTTAGTTTAAATATTTTTTAGTCTTTATGTCCCCTACCATCTGTCCGTCTCTGAAAAGTGCGGCGGTGACAGTCTGGGAGCGGTTGATCACGAACGGAAGCTCGTAAAGCTTCGAATCGGCGCGCGGGGTGCTTCCGTCAAGCGTATAGCGGATCTCGGCGTCCGGAAGGTCGGCGGTGATGGTCACGACCTTGTCGTGCGCGGTATCCTTGTGGAACTCGATGAACGGACTGAAGAAATTCCTGCAGGACTCCACTCCGAGAAGATCCAGTCTTCCGAAATGCTTTTCCAGCCTGCGGGTGAAGCCGTCCCAGTCCTTCGGAGCCGTGGTCCAGCCGCTCTCGGCGATGGCGCACATTCTCGGCCAGGCCATATACTCGACGCGCTGCGGTGTAGGCATATACTCCGTCCAGACGCAGCCTTCCACGCCCATTATGTATTTCTTCTCCTCCTCCGTAAGGGAGTCAGGGGTAGGATTGTATTCGTACATCGTGCGGAGCATCGTAGGGCCGCCCATAGCGAGGGGCTCTGAATCCGGATCTCCCTGCCAATAGTCAAGGTAGTACTTGGGATACGGAGCCATCACGGCATAGTGATGCATCTTCGCGGCCTTGATGCCGCCCTCTTCACCAAGCCAGGACATCACCTTCGCGTTCGGCGCCAGACCGCCCTGCAGGATCTCGTCCCATCCGATGATCTCGTGACCCTTCGAATTGAGGTATTTCTCTATCCTCTGGATGAACCAGCTCTGCAGCTCGAACTCGTCCTTAAGGCCAAGTTCCTTGATAAGAGCCTGGCAGTGAGGGCATTTCTTCCAGCTGGCCTTAGGGCATTCGTCGCCTCCGATATGAATGAGCTTCGATGGGAAAAGTTCCATCACCTCGTCGAGCACATCCTCCAGGAACGCGAAAGTCTCATCCTTGGGGCAGTAAACCTGCTTGAACACGCCCCATTTGGTAGCGGTCTCGTAATGGTCCTCGAGTCCGCAGCTCAGAGACGGGTAGCAGGCGATGGCCGCGAGCGCGTGGCCCGGCATCTCGATTTCCGGGATGATGGTGACATAGCGCTTGGCGGCGTACTCCACGAGGTCGCGCACCTCTTCCTGAGAATAATAGCCTCCGTGCGGCTTTCCATCATAGATTCCGGAAGCGAGGGAGCCGATTACGGTCTCCTTGCGCCATTGGCCCTTCTCGGTAAGCAGAGGGTATTTCTTGATCTCAAGCCTCCATCCCTGGTCCTCGGTAAGATGCCAATGGAAACGGTTCACCTTATGAAGAGCCATAAGGTCTATGTAGCGCTTGAGAAAGTCGATGTCAAAGAAGTGCAGACAGCAGTCGAGGTGCATTCCGCGATATGAAAAGCGCGGCTTGTCGTCGATATAGCAGCACGGAATGCTCCATTTGCGGCGGGCGGTGCGCTCCTGAGAGAAGATCTCCTCCGGAAGCAGCTGGAACAGAGTCTGAAGGCCGTAGAAGGCTCCGGCTCCGTCACCGTATTCCACCACTACACGCCCATTTTCAACGTGAATGGAGTAAGCCTCGCTCGGAAGGCCGGCGTTCAGGAAAAAGATGCCGTGGTTCTGCGCGAAATCCATCTGGGAGACCTTGAGAGTGTAGCCGGACACGGTGAAAAGCTTCTCGTTAAGGAAGCCCACCACGTCCTCGGCCTCTTTCGAGTCCACATAGACAGGAGTGGTGCGGTCGAGAACGAACTCGCCCTCATCCAGTTCCAGATGTGACGGCTGAGGTATTATGCTGACCTGACGGTCCGCCTCCTTCTGGTGGTTGCAGCCGGAAAGCAGAACGGCGCCTGCGAGCAGTATTGAAAGGACTTTTTTCATCAGAATGTAATTTCGACAAGTTTACCTACAGGTGTTCCGTCAGGTTTGAAGCCCTGAGCTTTCACCGTGGTGCCCTTCTCCGGGGTGAACGTGTAAAGGAATACCGGAGATGACGCGTCAGGGACACTTCCGTCCACGGTATAGTGGGCGGCTGCACCCGGATATGCTAGCAGCATATTGACGGAAGCCGGACGAGGGAGCTTGACCACATCGAAGTCGAAGATCACGTCCCGGTAACTCTCAGAAGGCTTGACGCCG
>CAYMDZ010000129.1:0-3732 GCA_964389355.1 uncultured Muribaculaceae bacterium
CGGCGAAGGTTCGCATCTGAGCTGGACGCAGGTGGAGACGGGCTCTGCCATCACATGGAAATACCCCTCCACCATACTCAAGGGCGACAACAGCTCGTCGGAATTCTACAGCGTGGCGCTCACGAACAATTACCAGATGGCCGACACCGGCACGAAGATGATACATCTGGGCCGGAACACGAAGAGCCGCATAGTGTCCAAGGGCATCAGCGCCGGGCACAGCGAGAACTCGTACCGCGGACTGGTGCAGATGGGCCGTGCCGCCGACGGGGCCCGCAACTATTCGCAGTGCGACTCGCTTCTCATCGGTTCGGACTGCGGTGCGCACACCTTCCCCGTGATAAAGAGTGCCAATCCGCGCGCGATCGTGGAGCACGAGGCCACGACTTCGAAGATAAGCGAGGAGCAGATGTATTACTGTGCGCAGCGCGGCATCGATCCCGAACAGGCTGTGGGCCTGATAGTCAACGGTTATGCCCGGGATGTCCTGCAGAGGCTTCCCATGGAATTCGCCGTGGAGGCGCAGAAACTCCTCTCAGTTTCACTTGAGGGGGCAGTAGGTTAGAGATTATGAATTATCTGGATATAGCGTCTTCCGTACTTGGCCTGACCTGCGTGTTTCTGGCCGGCCGGAACAGCAAATACAATTTCTGGGTAGGGTATCTGTACACTGTGGCATTGGCCCTGCTGTTCTGGAACAAGCATCTGTACGCGAGCCTGTTCCTGCAGCCCATCTCGCTGTGCATCAATATTCTGGGGCACTGGAGATGGACGCATCCGTCGAAGGGTGAACAGTCGAAGAAGGACAGCACCGCGCTGAAGGTGACGGCCCTGTCCTGGCCGCAGAGGATATTGGCAGTCCTGTCGGTGTTCCTGCTGGCGGGGCTGTGGGGATGGCTGCTGGAGAGATTGGCTCTGGGAGATCCGATTCCGTATCTGGATGCCTGCGTGACTGCGCTGATACTGATGGCGCAGCTGCTGTCGGCGCTCAAGAAATGGGACTGCTGGGTGGCCTGGCTGGTGGTCAATATAACGCAGATTATCCTGCACGTCAAGGTGGGGCACATTTTTATGCCTGTGGTGTGCGCGCTGTATCTGATAAATGGAGTGTGGTCTTTGGCCAGCTGGGTAAAGACCTATAAGAAAGGAGAATAGAGTATGAGCGAGAAACTTTTGGAGATAAAGGGGCTGAAGGCCCGCGTGGAGGGCAAGGAGATTCTTCACGGAGTGGACCTTACGATCAATCACGGCGAGATTCACGCCATTATGGGGCCTAACGGAGCCGGCAAATCAACTTTGGGGGCTGTTCTGACGGGCAAGCCGGGCTATGAAGTGACGGAGGGCAGCGTCCTGTTCAACGGGGAGGACCTTCTGGCGATGAGCGCCGAGCAGCGCGCCTGGGCGGGAGTGTTCCTGAGCTTCCAGTATCCGATAGAGATACCGGGAGTGAGCCTGGTGAACTTTATGAAGGCCGCCATATCTTCGAAGCGCAAGGCTCAGGGCCTGGAGGAACTCTCTGCGGGAGAATTCCTCAAGCTCCTGAAGGCCAAGATGGCGCTCGTGCAGATGCGCCCGGACCTGGCGAAGCGTGACGTGAACGTGGGATTCTCGGGCGGCGAGAAGAAGCGCTGCGAGATATTCCAGATGGCTATGCTGGAGCCTGTCCTGTCCATACTTGACGAGACGGACAGCGGCCTGGACGTGGACGCGCTCAAGATCGTGGCACAGGGCGTGAACGCTCTGCGCACGCCGCAGACTTCTTCGATCATCATCACCCACTATCACAAGCTGCTGGAATACATAGTTCCGGACGTGGTGCACGTTCTGAAGGACGGCGTGATAGTGAAGACCGGCGGCAGGGAACTTGTCGCTCAGATAGAGGCTAACGGATTCGAGGGAATAGATGGAAAGTAACAGTCAGACAGTTATTCTGGGCCGTGACAGCCTGCCTTCGGTGATCCGTCTTGAAGGCGGGGAGTCGCGCGAGGTGGTGTTCGTGGCGCCGAGAGGGGTCAGCGGCACGTTCGATGTGACTTTCGAGCTCGCCGGTCCGGGGGCCGGTCTTGCCCTGTACGGGATTTATCTCTGCGAGGGGGAGCAGAAGGTGGATTTCAGGATAAATGTGCGGCATCTGTGCGGCGGGTGCACTTCGCGTCAGCTGTTCAAGGGGCTGGCGCAGGACAGCGCGCAGGTGAAGTTCGAGGGGCTGGTGTATGTGGCGCACGGGGCGGAAAAGACCGAGGCGCTGCAGGAAAATCATTCGCTGCTTCTTTCTGACCGTGCCACGGTTCAGACTCAGCCGCAGCTGGAGATTTATGCCGACGATGTGATCTGTTCGCACGGAGCCACTGTGGGAGCTCTGGATGAGCAGCAGCTCTACTATATGCGCTCCCGCGGCATCTCGCTCGACCTCGCCCGCACTCTTCAGATCACTTCATTCCTCTCGCCGATTCTCGAACATCTTCCGAAAAATCTTGTGAAGAAAATCCTATAGTTCTGTTTTATAGAATTATACGGGCAGGGTCAGTGTCTTCTGGACGATACGCGCTTCGCGCTATCCCTCCCACTTCGTGGGCCCCTCCCGTTCACATACCACGGGCGGTAAGCCGTCCCTGAAGTCACTGCCCTGCCCGATAAAAGGAAAATGATAGATTCCCGGTTGTCGTGATAACCTGTTATTCCACTATGATTTCAGAGCAGAGGATGGTGCCGGAGGCGGTGAGGGCGGTGACTTTGATGTAGCGGGCGGTCACATCCAGATCTCCGGCGTAGATGATGTCAGTCCAGCAGTCCAGCAGCTTGTTCGGCCAGCCTTCGTACGGCACGGTCTTCACATTCTTGAAATGCTTTCCGTCATTTGATACCTCTACCGTAAGACACTGCGGGATAATGTAATCGTCCGGATAGTAGTTGCAGAAATGCGCCGCCACGGTATGGAGCTCCTTCTTCGCTCCCAGATCGAGGGTACACTCCATCTGTCCGTCTTCGAACGCCTTCCACGCACCGTCCGAAGGGTTCTCCCATCCGAAAGCCCCGTCGCTCAGCTCGGCCGGACCTGACACCACTTTGCAGGTGCCGAAATCATTTCCTGCGTAGATCTTCTCGAGCGTCTTCCAGCGCGGATCCCCTCCCAGCCAGGCCATATAGTCGGAGTAGAGCTCATTGGCATAAATCATCTGGCCCACAGGGTAGTCTGAACCGGGCTTGTCGAACATTCCGCACACGATGAAGCTGACGATGTTCTCCGCGCCGGCCTGGCTCACTCCCACGATCTGCGAGAGCACGCGGCTGAACGAAGCCGGAATGAGGGTCGAGTACCAGTTGTTCGGCAGACGGTCCCAGGTGAACGATTCGATATTGGCCCAGAACTCGATGCCCGCGCGGCGGTGAATCTCCCCGACCTGGCGGAAATGCTCCTTCATGTTCTTCATCGGAAACTGCTCGCGCACGCACCCCACTTCGTCCTGGTATGCGATGATGTCCACGTCAAGTGCGCGGATGGACTCCTCGAACTTCGGATTGTCGATCTCCGCGCCGTACAGACCCCACGGCGAGATGAGCATCTTCGCGTTCGGGGTGAGCTCGCGTGCGTGTGCGGCGATCTTGTTCACTCCGGCCACCGCGTGCTCGTTAAGGTAGGGGATGAAGCAGCCCTCGACGGGGATGTACCAGCCGCAGAACGAAGGGCGGGTGCCGTACAGGGCTGCCAATTCATCCATGAACTGCCGGTTG
>CAYMDZ010000130.1:0-1147 GCA_964389355.1 uncultured Muribaculaceae bacterium
CACTCTGGCAATGGTGACCATCTGGCCTGAGACGGATTCGTTCAAACTGCAGCTGAACGACAGCACGGTTCTGAGGCCGACCAATGTCAGCGCGTCCCCATACGGCGACAAGGTGGTCCGCGCCTATGCGGGATACACCGAAACGGACGAGACCCCGACCGTCACAAAATCCGGCGAGGAGATCCTCACTAAGCACATCAAGCTCAGCTGGGTGGACAGCATCCTGACGAAAAAGCCGGTGCAGACGCTTGGCGACAAGGATGACGACACCTACGGAACCGCTCCGATAGAGATTCTGAACGCCTGGTCCACCGTGGCCGAGGACGGATTCCTGACACTCAACATCAGGACCATTTCCGGAGCGCCGGGCACCACGCACTACATCAATCTCGTTACCGGTGCCGACCCCGACGACCCGTTCGTGCTGACACTGAGGCACAGATGCGACACGGCCTACAGTTCCCAGATGTCCGACGGCATCCTGGCCTTCAACCTCAATGACCTGCCGCACACCTCCGACGAGGTGACCGTCAAGCTCACGTGGACTTCCTTCACCGGCACCAGGACCGAGGAATTCAAGCTGAAGATGCACAGGGAATAGAAGCATTATGAACAGAAAAGTTTATTTTTCAGGGTCCATCAGGGGCGGACGGGCGGATGCGGCGCTCTATAAGGAGCTCATCCGGCACATTCAGAAGACGGACACGGTCCTGACCGAGCATATAGGGAATTCGAATCTGGAGACGCTGGAAAAAGACCAGACCGACGAAGACATCTATCTTCAGGATGTGGGGTTTCTGCGGGAGAGCGATCTGGTAATAGCCGAATGCACCACCCCGTCGCTGGGAGTGGGCTATGAACTGGCATACGCCGAAACGCTCGGCAAACCCTGCCACATCTTCTACGACCCGTCGCGATGCAGACTCTCCGCGATGATTTCCGGAGACAGATACTTCGACATTCACCCATACACATCGGCAGAAGAACTTTTCACTCTCGTCGATACCGTCCTGAAAAACATATTATGAAACGTACCCTATACCTTCTTCTCTGCATTCTGTGCATCTGGGCCTGCAAGCCTGAATCCACCACCGTTCCGACTGACCCGGACACGGAGACACCTGCAGATCCCGACACGGACAAAGAC
>CAYMDZ010000130.1:1247-3727 GCA_964389355.1 uncultured Muribaculaceae bacterium
CCGACGCCAAGCCAGCCTGACGCCATACACGTTCTTAACTGCACCGAATTCTACAGCAATCTCCAGGACTATCTGGACGACTGCGGGAACATTGACTACGTAGTCTCACAAGGCGAAGGCACCTCCTGGCCAATGATCACTTCCGACGGGCACATCCGCCTATATCAGGGCACGAGCGCCAGGAAAGGCGGCTCATACATCCGCATACGCGCGTTCAACGGCGCGAGCCTGCAGAAAGTCGAGGTCGGCAGCGTTGGCAAGACCGCATTGGCATACTCCATAAACGGCAAGGCGGCCAAGTCCGAAACCACCGAAGTTCCGGCCGGAGGTACCTACTCCGTGGAAGGCGACTATAACGAAGTGAAAATCTACTGTATGGGCACATCGGCCGACCAGCGATGGGAACTCAACTCCATCAAGGTCACCTACAAAGGCGGTTTTATAGAAGAAGACTTCTATGCCGAGCAGAAGGAATGCGGCCCGCTGGTAAGAGTCACCCTTCCTTTCACGGAAGGATTCGAGACGGGATTCCCGACCACGGACAAGCCTTCATACTACAAGTACGGCATCACAGCCGGAAGGGAAAACCTGCAGTGGAGCACCTGGTACGGGTCATTCTCCTGGCAGAACCCCATAAGCGGCAGCCAGAGCGCCCAGCTACGCATCTATCAGGAAGAGGAAGATTACGACCAGGACCAGTTCGGCCATCTGAAGATGGAATATTTCATCGAGAACCTTACAAGCGTAAGTTTCAAGTACTGGATCAGCGAATACTGGGTCAAGGCAACCATCTCGTACTGCGAATTCGGCACCTCCGAATGGAAGAATCCGCAGCAGATAGCCCTCAGCGAATATTCGCAGAGAAAGACCACGCAGGAATACTCCTACACGCTCAACGGCGGACAGCCGGTCAACGCGAAGATCAGGCTCGAACTTGACCCGGCCAGCGGCTACCCTACGAGCGGGCACTACGACTTCATCGTGGACGACATAACATTCAGCGGAGAATAATTCATCCTGCATTTATCCAGGCTACCGGCCCTTATGGGATGCCGGATAAAGACATGTCTAACCGGCCGGTCGACGCAGAGGTCCCCTGGGACATTTCCGTCTCGGAAATCGCGGCAAAAACGGCGCGTCAATTTTTAGAAACATCTGCTCATTTTCCGATAGGATAAGACCGATAATTTTAGTAAATTTGCGCGGTTTTATACCACATTATTGGCAATGGCTAAAAGAGCATACGTTTTTCCGGGCCAAGGCTCCCAGTTCACAGGGATGGGCAAAGCTCTCTACGAGAACAATCCCACCGCCCGCTCCATAATGGAGGCCTCGGACAGGATATTGGGTTTCAGACTCACCGACATAATGTTCGAGGGCACCGCAGATGACCTCAGGCAGACCCGTGTCACGCAGAGCGCCGTGTTCATCCATTCGGTGGCGGCAGCGCTCAGCCTCGGTGACGGGATGAAACCCGATATGGTGGCAGGACACTCGCTCGGCGAACTGTCCGCGCTGGTCGTATGCCGGGCGCTCAGCCTCGAGGACGGCATAAGGCTTGTCGCCGCACGCGCGGCGGCCATGCAGAGATGCTGCGAAGCCGTTCCGGGCACTATGGCGGCCATCATTGGCCTGGACAGCGATGTGGTAGAACAGGTCTGCGCACAGGTGAGCGAACAGACCCGCACCCCCCTGGTGGCGGCCAATTACAACTGCCCCGGGCAGATCGTCATCTCCGGAGGGCAGGATGCCATTGCGAAAGCCTGCGAGGTGCTCAAGGAGAAGGGCGCGAAGCGTGCGCTGCCGCTTCAGGTCAGCGGGGCGTTCCACTCCCCTCTTATGGCGGACGCGCGTGAAGAATTGGCCCGGGCCATAGAGAAATGCACCTTCAGCACGCCGGTATGCCCTGTGTATCAGAATGTCAGCGCTGTGGCGGAGACCGACCCGGCGAGGATAAGGCAGAACCTTCTGGACCAGCTCACCAGCCCGGTCAGATGGACGGAAAGCGTAAGGAATATGTTGGCGGACGGCGCCGCGGAATTCACCGAATTCGGACCCGGAAAGGTCCTGCAGGGGCTCATCGCCAGGACAGGCGGGCCGGATGTCACCGTAAACGGAATTCAATAAATTTAATACATAACACAACACTATGTCAAAAGAAAAGAAATTCATTACCTGTGACGGTAATCAGGCTGCCAGCAACATCGCCTACCTTTTCAGCGAGAATGCAGCCATCTACCCTATCACACCGTCATCCACGATGGCAGAAAACGTGGACGAATGGTCAGCGGCAGGAAAGAAGAACCTTTGGGGCGAGACCGTAAAGGTTACAGAGATGCAGAGTGAGGCAGGTGCAGCCGGCGCCGTTCACGGATCCCTCCAGGCAGGTGCGCTCACCAGCACGTTCACCGCTTCCCAGGGTCTGCTGCTGATGATTCCGAATATGTACAAGATTGCAGGTGAAATGCTTCCTACGGTAT
>CAYMDZ010000131.1:0-3723 GCA_964389355.1 uncultured Muribaculaceae bacterium
AGATAGTCGAATCCGGTCCACAGGAACTGGCCCATGCACCACGGATAATCCTCATCCGCGGCGAAATCGTCGTCCGGAATGTTAGACCATTCGCAGTATTCGGTATCGTAAGAAGAGCTCTGGTGATCTTCGTTCAGCCGGTTCGGGCCTACAACCACAGGGAAATGGTACACTCCGCGCGAACTTACGGTCGAAGCGTTCTCCGTTCCGAGCAGCAGCTTCTGTGGCAATATCCCGTAGGCCTGAAGGTACCGGTCTGTCTTGTAATTGTATCCGGGAATGTCCAGGACCGATGCGAAGCCGTTGTTGTGCACCGAGTCGAACTGGTCCATTCCGCAGGTCACAGGACGGGTCGGATCCTCGCGGTGGCAGATGCTCTGAAGCCAGGCTGCCGTACGGGCGCCGTCTGCGACACCCTGCGAAGGCACCTCGTTGCCCACGCTCCACATAACTACGGACGGGTTGTTCCTGTAATGGTGCAGCATGTTCACCAGGTCCTTTTCGGCCCATTTAATGCCGTCTCCGCTGTCCGCGGAGAACCATCTGTTGTATCCGTTCTGGCATTTGGCCACATCCCATTCATCGAAACTCTCCACCATAAGCATAAGGCCCATCTCGTCGCAAAGCGACACGAGTTCCTCGGCCGGCATATTGTGGGTGGTTCTCACGGCATTGCAGCCCATATCCTTGAGCATAGCGAGCTGATGACGGATCGCGGACTCGTTCACGGCAGCGCCCAGCGGCCCCAGATCGTGATGCTGGCACACACCCTTGAACTTGACAGGCTCGCCGTTAAGGTAGAATCCCCTTCCGGGACGCAGTTCTATGCTGCGTATGCCGAACCGGGTGCATACAGTATCTTCCAGCTTCGTTCCGGCCTCCACCCTGGTCTCATAATGGCGGTAGAATCCGTCAGCCCAGTCGGTATACACCTTCGCGCCGCTCAGCACCTCGGTCTTCGCATAATACAGCGAAGGAGAAGACGGCGACCACAGGGACGGACCGTTCACGGTAAGTATCTGCGTGAATTCCCCGTTCCAGAGCTTCTGAGTGTCAGTGGTTTCAGCCACCACGGCGCCGTCGGAATCCAGAATCTGCGTATGCAGGGTCAGCGCATCGCCGTCCTGCAGTCCGTCCACACGGGTGCGGACCTTTACAACGGCGTAATCCTTTCCTGCATAAGGTGTGGTAATGTATGTTCCCCATACCGGGACACAGATCTTCGGAAGGGTGACATAGCGCACCTTGCGGTAAAGTCCCGCTCCCGGATACCACCTGGAAGAACGCGGCCTGTTCTCGAGAAGAACGGTTACAGTGTTCTCCCCCGGTTTGATATAATCGCTTATGTCACAATAAAATGAATTGTACCCGTAAGGCCAGGAGCACACCTTTTCATCTCCCACGAATACCTGCGCCTCGCTCATCGCTCCGTCAAAATACAGAATGTGTCTGAGCGAGTCCAGCGTGGAAGGCTCCACATACAGCGTCCTTCTGTAGGCGCCCTTGCCCACGTACGGAAGGCCTCCGGTGCGACCTGTCTTCACAGTCGCGGCAGTCTCGCCGTTCTGCGTGACCGCCACCGTCTGAAGGTCGTTGTTCCTATCGAAAGGCCCGTAGATGGCCCAGTCGTGCGGGATCATCACAGCGGTCCAGCCGTCTGCGGCGGATACGTCGTGGTCCCTTCGGAACTGCCAGTCCTCCAGTAAAATTTCGTTCCTTCCCACTCCGGCATAGGCCAGAATGGAAAGGAACGACCACATGAACACTAAACAAACTTTTTTCATAAAAGCTATATTGCTGCCGGCCATACCGGCCTTCAATTCAGTTTTTCAAGCTGCACGGCTATTCACCGAACGGATCGAGGGCGACGGTAGGCTTTCCATCCTGGAACGCACCCATTCCGTAGCCGTCATTGTATCCCAGAGGGGCTTCAGGCTCCCAGTAGAACACTCCCTTGCAGCAGGACAGGGCCTGAGTCTTCTCCAGAAGATAAGCAAGCATCTCCTTGGCGACTTCAGGGTTCGTCACAGGCATACCGGTCTCGCAGATGATAACGTCCTTCCCGTAGCTGGCGTTGACCTTGGAAATATTGCTAAGACACGCGTCAGTTCTCTCTTTCCATTTGGTATCATAAGCCTCTGCGGCTTCATCCCACCAGCACGGATAGAGCGACATCCCTATCATATCGTACTTGGCACCGTTAACATTGAGCACAGGGAAAATCCTGGTGTAGAGGTCGAGATTGTTACCGCTGTCCAGATGAACTATCACCTTGGCATCCGGGAAGACGGCCTTGACGGCATCGTAGCAGGCTGTAGTGAGGGCGGCGTAGTTCTTACCGCTGTTCTCCTTGTACGATCCGAGAGGCCAGAGCATTCCGCTGCGGGTCTCGTTGCCGGCCTGAACCCATTCCACATCCACGCCGTACTTTTTCAGCAGTCTGAGCACATCGGTAGTGTGCTGTGAGACAGCCGTTTTCAGGCCCTCTATATCATAGGAGGCCCAGGCTGCAGGAACGGTCTGGTTCGACGGATCGGCCCAGGTGTCGCTGAAGTGGAAGTCTATCATTATGCGCATTCCGAGCTTCTGGGCACGTATGGCCTTTACCAGCACGTCGGCGGCGCTGTTCCAGCCCGCTTCAGGATTCACCCACACGCGAAGACGTATGGAGTTCATTCCCAGCTGCTTCATCAGGGCCGTGCACTCGGTCTCTGTGCCTTCGGCATTGTAGAATTTCATTCCCTTGGACTCCATCTCGGTGACCCAGCTGATGTCGGCGCCCTTGGCAAACGCGGTGCGGTCGATGACCACAGGGTCCTCCTTCTCTACCGGAGTGTGAGGGAGTTCGGAAGAAGTGCAGGAACTGCAGGACGCACACACAAGTGCGCCCAGGCAGATTCCCGAAGAAAGTATGGATTTAAGTTTCAGCATTTTATTCGAATTTGACAGTTCTGTTCTGAGGATCGTTCAGGTCGATGGTGATCTTGTATGATCCGGCCTCCACACTTGGCATAAAGTCAGATGCCACGTCGTCGAGCACACCGTCCACGTTCTGGTCTGAGAAGCACCACTCCCAGTCTGAGTTAACCACGAAATGTATTCCGAAAGTTCCCCACGATGAGGCCGTTACATCAGCGGAATAAGTCTTGGTGGTCTCGTCGAAGGTCATAGGATCGGCATCAAGAGACCAGCCGTTGAAGTCTCCCACAATGCTTATGGACGTCACCTTCTCGTATTTCCACGAACGGTCGGCCATATTCACGGTCACGCGTGCATAGGCTGCGTCACCCTGGTCGAACCAGAGATTCCATTTCGAGCTTCCGCAGTAGAGCCTGTACAGGCCTTCGTCCACAGGAGCGGAACCGTAAGCCCTGGTGGTGGAAGCGTCGGCAGTGTCGCCGAACACGAAATTGTACCACGCGGTGAAGTAGAAATATCCCTGATATACGGAATCTCTGAGAAGAAGCTTTCCGCTGACCGCAGACAGATTCTTATCTTTATCCGAATCGTAGATGTACAGGAGTTCGCCCGTAGCGGCCACATAATCAGGATCGTCCGGCCAAGGATCTTCCTCATCTCCGCCGTCTCCGCCGGACTCACCTTCTCTGAGGCTCCAGGTGTAGTCGGTGACATTGAAGGTAAGGGTGTATGTACCGGCCTTTTCCACGGTTATGACTGCATCGCTCTCCCCTTCCACGAATTCAAACGTACCTTCGGCGGAAG
>CAYMDZ010000132.1:0-3698 GCA_964389355.1 uncultured Muribaculaceae bacterium
CAGGGCCATCTGCAGGAGCATCTGCAGAGCCGTATTCTCGTGAAAACACTTGGCGCTGAGGATATTGTGGAGGCCAGGCTGGATGAACTCCAGGCTTCGGAACTTTCGAAGACGAAGACCCGTCTGAACTATTCCGCCGTGTCCAGGACCTTTATGAACATAGGTTTCTCGGCCGGTTATCTCACGGCGTTCCTCTGGGGCGTCTACGGTCTGCGGGACGGGACTGTGACCTACGGCCTTATGGTGGCCTTCCTTCAGATGGTGGGCCAGGTCCAGAGGCCGGTGGCCGATCTGGCATCGTACATCCCGTCGTTCATCAAGGCGCTTTCTTCGCAGGAAAGGCTGCTGGACATAGACGAGATGTCTTCCGAGACCCACAGGGGAGAGAAGGTTCTTTCCGGCAATCTTTCGCTGACCATAAAGAATCTGTCGTTCTCGTATGACGGCAGGACCGACATATTCAGGGATTTCTCCTGCAGGTTCGCCGCCTGTGAGCTGACTGCCATCTGCGGGCCTACGGGCCAGGGCAAAAGCACTCTCGCCGGCATTATGCTGGGCATACTGAAGCCTTCGCAGGGCAGTGTGATGATCTCGAACGGCACCGAGTCCGTGGAGGTGGGCGTGGACACCCGTGCCAATTTCATGTACGTGCCTCAGGGCAATTCGCTTCTGAGCGGCACCATCCGCGACAACCTTCTTCTGGCCAATCCCCACGCCACGGAGGAGCAGCTCGCCGACGTGCTGCACACCGCCGCGGCGGATTTCGTGTTCGATCTTCCGCTCGGAATGGATACGGTCTGCAGTGAGGTGGGCCGCGGTCTGAGTGAAGGCCAATGTCAGCGCATCGCCATAGCCCGCGCTCTTCTGAAGGAAGGCGGAATCCTCATTCTGGACGAATCCACTTCGGCGCTTGACCCCGCTACGGAGATGACCGTGCTTGAGCGGCTGCACGAGCGGTATTACAAGACCAAGACCGTCATCTGCATAACGCACAGGATGGCCGTGGCCGAATTGGCCGACAAGGTGATAGAGATCTGATTACCAGTTGGTCCAGACATTGTCTGCCGTAATGAGGCAGGCTTTGATATCCGGATGTGACGCGAGGTATTCTTTCGCGGCGTCCTCCCCGATTACCATAAAGTAAGTGGCCAGCGCATCGGCTTTGCCGGCCGATTCCGCGATTACGGTGGCGCTGAGAAGCGAGTGCGATACGGGATAGCCCGTGCGCGGGTCTATGGTGTGGGAGTATTTGCGCCCGTCCCTGATGTAGAATTTTCTGTAGTTGCCTGAGGTTACGACGCCCACGCTCTGTCCGTCCGTGTTCCAGGTCTGTCTGATGTCGGCTCCCGGGGTGTCGTTACCGTCCACGGGATTGTCTATCCCTATGGTCCAGCCCTTGCCGGACGGGCCGTTGCCCTTGCAGTAGATCTCTCCCAGATCCACCAGGTAATTCCGGCAGCCGTGGCTTTCCAGCAGTTCGGCCACCAGATCGCAGCTGAATCCCTGGGCTATAGCATTGAAGTTCAGCTGGGGAAGGGGGCTTTCTCCGGAAACCAGAAAGTCCGCGCTGCAGACGCGCCTTCCTGTAAGGGCATTGATGAGATCGGGCGACTTGAGCAGGGCGGTTCCGTAGGAAGAAAGGCACTGGCTCACCTCCCGGTCAGAAGGCATCTGCGAAGACTTGAATCCGAAGCCCCACATGTCGTAGAGCGGTGCGAAGGCCGTGTCGAACGCTCCGCCGCTTTCTTTCCACATCCGGTAGGACATCTCGTAGACGCGCGCGAATATCGGGGAGAGTGTGACGGTGTCCCCGGCGTTGAATCTGCTCAGCAGCGACTTCTGGTTGTATCCGGAGAGGGTAAAGTCTATTTCGCGCAGAAGACTGTCTACCTGCACCTGCAGGACTTCAGGGCGCACATCGGCCCCTGTGTATTTCACGCTGTATGTTCCGCCCTGCGCATAGCCGCCCAGACGGTAGAAGTTACGGTCAGTGCAGCCTGCCAGAAGAAAAATTGCGAAAAAAAAGTATAGAGTGAGCGGATTCCTGTTCATGTCGGCAAAGTATTTGCACAAAAATAAGGGTTTTTTGCTCCAAAATGTGCATCTTTGTACGATTTAATGAATATACATATGAAGTTTTCGAAAGCGGTTATGGTGTTGGCCCTGGGAGGCATTCTGGTCAGTTCCTGTAAGGATGATGACGACAGCTCATCTACATATTATTCTTTGAGCGGAAGTCTGAGCGTGGGAGCCGAGATGCCTTCGTACGTGAACCCGGGCGACGTGTTCAACTTCGAGTCCAGCGGAGTGTCCCTTCCGGAATCCGAGACGGACGAAGACGTGAAGCTGTATTTCACCTACAAGAACTCGGTTGACGGCGTGAAGGATACTGTGTCCACATATACCGTGACCATTCCGGAAATGCTCGGTGAATATACCGTCACCGCCACAGCCGAGGCCAGCGGATATTACACGAAGACTGTCACCCAGACCACTACCGTGGTAAGTGCCAAGTCGCTTACGGGTTGTGACCGTTCATCCCTTTCGCAGGTTACGGACTCCAGGGACGGCAAACAGTACCGCCAGGTGACCGTAAACGGAAAATGGTGGTTCGCGGAGAATCTGGCCTATTACGGGAAGGATGACGAAGGCAATTATACTTTCGGAAGTTCTTACGAGGCCGTGAAGGCTACGGAGGACATTATGGGAGGATTCTACAGCTGGGAAGACGCCCAGACCGCCTGTCCTTCAGGCTGGAGGCTTCCTACCCTTGAAGAATGGGATGCGCTCGGCGACACTGCCGGAGACTTTATGTGCGATGCATATTTCAACGGCTCCCGTCTCTGGGAATTCTGGCCTGACGTGAAGGTTACGAACAAACTGAACCTTTATCTTATGCCTTTCGGCTACGCCATGGTTGTGGACGGAGAATACACTTTCACCGGGTTCAACGATTACGCCTTCTACTGGGTGAACGACGGCGGAAAGCCCAAGTGCAAATACATCTACGTGGCCACTCCTAAGGTGCTGAACTGGGAGGACCCTTCCGAGACGGATTTCGCCGCCCAGATAAGGTGTGTCAAGGAATAGACGCGATGACGTGCAGGATGCCAAGCATCATCTCTGCCAGAAGGTCGCTGAACGATATGAGTACCCTCGGATGAACTCCGAGGGTATTCAGTATTATGGCCACCACGCTCACATTCATAAGAAGTTCGCACACCGGCAGGGCCAGCAGATTGGTCAGCAGGAAATACTTTGGAAGAGTCCCGAATCTGAGATAGACCAGCGGTGCCGTGAATATCTGGCAGCTCAGCGACAGCGAAAGGCTGTTCCAGATTTTTCTGGACAGACCCTTTCTCTCAGGCAGCCATGAGCTCAGCCGCGGGTTCAGGGTGATTATCCCTATGCAGGCCAGGTAGGACAGCTGGAAGGAAAGCGTCTTTACGGACTCGGGGTGGAATGACAGCTGGACCATAGCGGCGAAAAGCAGCGGCCCTCCGGCGGGGGTACTGCGGCCGGGAAGCATTTCCCGCAGGGACGTGATGCAGATGAACAGGAATGCGCGGACCAGCGATGCTCCGGCCCCGGCGCCGAGCGTGTAGAGTCCGCTGGACGCGATCACTATGCAGTTTCTGATTACATTGGCCCTGGGACAGTGCCCCAGGAAGAACAGGCTCTTTTTAAGCATTCCGGAG
>CAYMDZ010000133.1:0-3681 GCA_964389355.1 uncultured Muribaculaceae bacterium
TCCCGTCCCTGGTTACCTCGTAGTGCAGATGCGGGGCGAACGACGAACCTGTCATCCCGACGGTGGCTATCTTCTGGCCTTCCTTCACGCGGGCGCCCTGCTTTACCGAGATCGTGGCCAGATGCGCATAGCGTGTTACGTATCCGCCGGCGTGGGCTATGGTGACGGTGTTCCCCTGCCCTTTCTTGTTCTTCTCTATGCTCCTGACCGTTCCGTCGGCCGGAGCATATACCGGGGTGCCGGCAGGCACTATGATGTCCAACCCGTTGTGCGGAACCCTGGCCTTCAGCACCGGGTTCGTACGGCTGCCAATGGATGCGCCCAGCTGGGTGAAGGATATGTCCTTCAGCGGCATATGCATCGGAGGCAGGTCACTTGGATCCGTCGATGCGGCGATGGCCAGCGCGTGGCGGAGATTGGCCTCCACGGAGAACATCCTGCGGTACATAGTGTCGGACTTGGCCGAAGCATAGGCGATGAGGCTGGTGTTCTGGACCGTGTCGCCGGCAAATACGGTCAGCGACTGGATAGGGTCCACGGACGGAGCGTCGGACTGGAAGACCTCCTTGTAGATCTCGCCGTCCTTGATCTCCAGGCCCGACACGGCGTCATCGAGCAGTTTCTGCTGCGGAAGTAGCTGAGGGTAAAGCTTTTCGTACATCTTGTTCTCCCTCTTGAGGCGGCCTTCCACATCGGTATTTATCGTGAGGGCGAATATGGCATACAGAACCAGGGCCACCACGAACGCCACCCCTGCCGCGATCCCCAGGAACCGCAGAACGCGCTGCCAAGGCTTATCGGATTCCTTGAACAGGAAGTCCGAGCCTATTCTGTATCTGTGCTCGCTCATTTCGTCTCTTCCGTCTGATTCCTTATAGTCTGAATCATAGCTTCATACTCGTCCGCCCCCATCGTGAGGTCCATAAACGGCATAGGGTCCACCTGCTTGCCGCGGTAGATCACCTCATAGTGAAGATGCGGGCCGGTGGATGCGCCGGTATTGCCCACTGTGCCAATCAGCTGGCCTCGCTTCAGGACATCCCCCCTGTTCACGGTGATCTTCTGCATATGCGCGTACCTGGTCTTGTAACCGAATCCGTGATCGATGACGACCTCGTTCCCGTAACCGAAGAAGTTGTATTTGATCTTCTCGACCACGCCGTCGCCGGTGCAGTAGATCTCCGGGCCAACCTTGCCGGTCGCGAAATCCACGCCTTCGTGGAAAATGCGCTTGTGCTGTATAGGATGATACCTGTATCCGAACGGACTTGAGATCCTGTAGCTGCCGATGACTGGCTTAATTGGCGAAACGGAAGGCATGCACGAAGCGAGCTTGTCCACGTGTTTGGACACCACGCCCACCTCATCGAGGGCCTGACTCTGCACATAGGCGCGCTTGGTGAGCACGTCCAGACGCTTCACGGTCTGCTTCAGCAGGAACGAGCCACCCAGTTCGTCCAGATAGGCGTAGCGGTTCACGCCTCCGAAACCGGCCTTCTTCACCTCCTCCGGAACCTCGGAGAGGCCGAAGATGGACCTGTACACGTCGTCGTCCCTCTTCTCTATGCCGTCCAGCGAGTTCTCGGCGGCATCCATACTGTGGTTCAGCACCTCGAAACGGGCCACCCATTCCTCGTTCTGCTTCTTAAGACGCGCAGTCTTAGGAAGATCCATATTGAACACCTTAGTGTACAGCAGAAAATAGAACGTGGCAAACGCCAGCACGGTGAACACGAAGCCTATGACCTTGAACGCTATCGTGGTCTTGGAATCCTCGTGGACCTCGTACAGGAGAGTCTTGGGGTTGTATATGTATTTGCTGAACCGCTTCATTACTGCTTGTTTCTTAATCTTTCAAGTTCGGCGCGGGACGTTCCGCAGAGGGCCTTCCACTGGTCCGCGTCACGGAATCCGCGCAGGAAATCCTCCACCTTCATACGTTTCTTACCGCTGAGCTGTATGTCGGTCAGTTCGAGCGCGCCGTCAGACGTAACTATCTTCAGAGAAGTCTTTCCGTCGGATATCACTGTGCCCGGAGCGAGGCCCGGTTCGCACTCTGCCGGACGGGAGGCGAAGATCTTGAGCAGCACAGGCTGCTCATCCCCCTTCTGAATCATCGTATAAGCCGTAGGATACGGGCTGAGGCCGCGCACCAGATTATGTATCTGAACGGTGGAGTCGTTCCAGTCTATGTTCTGAAGTTCAGGCGTGAGCTTCGGGGCAGGCTTGAGCACCTCGCTTCCCTGCACGAAACTGCGCTGCACACGGGTCTCGACATTGCGCTCTATTATACCCTCCACGGTCTGGAGCACCAGGTCGGAACCTATCTCCATAAGTTTGTCATGCACAGAGCCGGCGTCGTCTTCCGGACTGATGCGGCACTCCTGACGGAGAATGATGCCTCCGGTATCTATGTTCTGGTCTATCATAAAGGTGGTGGCGCCGGTGATCCTCTCACCGTTGATGACGGCCCAGTTGATGGGGGCCGCGCCGCGGTACTGCGGAAGAAGGGCGGCGTGAAGGTTGAACGTGCCGAGCTTAGGCATCTTCCATACCTGCTCCGGGAGCATTCTGAAGGCCACTACCACGAACAGGTCGGCCTTGAGGGCGCGGAGCTGCTCCAGGAACTCGGGATCCTTCAGCTTGACCGGCTGAAGCACGGGTATGTCGTGCTCCACAGCGTATTTCTTGACGGCGCTCTCGTTCACCTTGAGGCCCCTGCCGCTCGGCTTGTCAGCCACCGTGACCACACCCACGACCTTGTAGCCGTGACGGAGCAGGCTGTCCAGCGGAGCGACCGCGAACTCGGGCGTACCCATATAGACGATGCGCGTCTTGTGAAGAAGCGAAGAAATCTTGCTCCCGATTCTTCTGAACTGTATTTTCAAACTTCCCATCTTGAATATTGATGAATCGTGCACTGCCTTCCAGGACAGATACATACCGATAGGGAACAGCACCATCGACGATATGAACGCACCCCAGAAAGGAGCCACCGCACCGTCATTGGCAAGTTTCGTTCCCGAAATGTCTATTACCCAGTAAAGGACGAAGAACAGCACCGATATGATGGCGCTCGTTCCCAGTCCGCCCTTTCCTATCAGGGCACCCAGCGGCGCACCGATGAAGAAAAGTATGAAACATGCGAGAGCCTGCGCGAAACGGCGCAGAATCTCCACATCCGAGCGGCGGAGGTAGAAATGGTCCACATAGTTCTCGCCGCCGTAGTTGGTCATGTCGGAGGCCATAACGTTGGCCTTGTCACGGGCCTTCTCCAGGGCCGATATCTTGGCCTTGCGCGTCTTCCATCTCATATAGTCGTCCGACTGGAACTCCTCCCTGGCCGACGTGTCGAAGGCAGATGAGTCAAGCTGCTGACGGAAAGTGAAATAGTTCCGGTCACCGGCCACCTCGCGATAGTGCTTCTCGTACGCGTTCCGGGTCACCGTCGTGAGCGAGTCGTGCTCGTTCACCAGGGACGAGAGCTTCTGGGCCTTGATCTGGTTACCGTAGCGCGCGTCGTCGGACTTCTGGAAGGCGTAATTGGACAGCGAGATGATGAGCTGCTGCCTGTCGAAGGCGATCTTCTGGAGCTGATGCTCCGAGGTTCCGCCCTTGCGGGTGTTATCCTCCTGATAGTTGATGCCGCTGTAAAGCGTGAAGATCAGGTAATCCTTGGCC
>CAYMDZ010000134.1:0-3665 GCA_964389355.1 uncultured Muribaculaceae bacterium
CATCAGGCCAATGGAACTGTAAAGCATCACCAGAGCGGCGCCCAGGGCATATTTGTGTTTGCGGAAAATCAGGAAGAACCCGCCGATGACAGGGGCCATCATTCCGAGCGTAAGAGCCTTGGCCTCGTGGCCTGCAGGGATGATGAGGAAGAAATACGAGGACATCGAGATGGCGATCGAGCCTATGATGCTCAGCCATTTGTTCACCCCGAAGCAGCGCAGCATTATGAAAAATCCCAGGAAATATCCCAGCAGCAGGCCAAAGATGGAGCCGAAAAAGAGCGTAACGAGCTTTCTGAAGAACTGGTCCACATACCAGATGGGAGCGGAAAAGGCGTCACCGGGGTGCTTTACCGTGATCTGGTAGGAAGGCATACCGCCGAACATCGAATTGGTCCAGTTCGCCGGAGTGTCCGCCGTGGCGTTGTACTCCTTCAGTTCGTGGGCCATCCCCTTCCACTGCATCGTGTCGCTCTGGCTGAGCACCTTGCCCTCGAAGGCCGGAGCGCAGTAAACCAGGGTTATGACCACGAACACTGCCGCGGCCACGATGTAGGCGCCATATTTCTTCAAAAAATTCTTCATTATTCCCTTTTTTTGTATATTTGCATTCCTCCAAGCGGGATTAGCACATCGGTAGTGCATCAGCTTCCCAAGCTGAGGAGGGGGGTTCGACTCCCCTATCCCGCTCTCTTTTATTCCTTCACCCTCAGATTCATACCCGCCATAATGGTATCAGGCGCCAGATTCATCACTGCGCGCTCCTCCCCGGCCATGCAGAAGCCGCACTTGGCGCAGGCTCCGGTCAGAGACCCGGCACATTCAGGCGCACGGGTGCCGTCGGTAAAGATGAAATTGGTCATCCAGCAGGCCTTTTTGAACTTGAGAGTCTTCATGTATTTAAGGCCCGTATAGGAGTTCATTATAGGATACCCCTTTTTCTTGTAGTCGATTATCAGATCTATCACCTTCGCGCGTTCGTCCAGGTCCAGAGCCAGCTGCTCCGTGCCCTCGAAAGGCGTGTGGAAATTGAGCGAAATCTGCTGGAACCAAGGCGAATTCTTCACATATTCTATGGCAGCCCCCACGCTCTCCACATTGAGGGTGTTTATGGCCATATTGGCAGAAAGAGCCTTGTGCCCGCACTCACTGACATTCTTCTCCAGACGCTCGAAGGCGCCCTGTCCGCGCACACGGTCGTGATATTCGCCCACGCCGTCCATCGACACCCAGATGCTGTCCGCGCGGCTGCCCGGGAAGGGTTTCTGCGCATTGGTGGTGATGGTGCAGCTGAAAAAGCCCAGCGAATGAGCCAGGTCGCAGAGGTCGTTGATGTTGCGCTCCCCGTCGCTCCACAGGAACGGCTCGCCGCCCTCGAAATCCACAAAACGCGAACCCAGAGAGTAGCAGTACTGCAGTTCCTCGCGAATCTGGTCATAAGTCTTGGTCACAGGGTTCTTATGATTGTACACGCTGCAGTGGGCGCAGCTGAGATTGCACCTGTCAGAGACGAAAATCACGCTCTGAAGCGGCTTCTTCCGGCCCAGGAACTTGGCCCGGAACCACCACCAGCCAAGATATGTTATCTGAGAAAACTTCATTATATGATAAACTTTACTGTTGACACAAGTATCAGCACAGTGCAGAATCCCGAAAGCAGATTCCTCGCGCAGAGCCATCTGACCATAAACCAGTCGATTTTGTACTTCCTGTACATCTCCCAGTTAGGCATGGGGCCCAGCCACGGAAGCGGCTTTTCCACTTCCATAATGCGGCCCTTCGTGAATTCCACAAGCGACCAAAACAGCCACACCCCGCGCGGAAGTACCAGCAGAACAAGCAGATACCACGTCGACAGGATGCCCAGACACACACCCAGCACCACCATTGCGAACGGCAGGAATATGAACAGCGCCGCGAAAAAGAGATTCCCCCGGGTGCTTCCCACCAGACGGGCAAAGGTCATCTTGTTGCACTGTTTGTCACCCGCCATATCTATAAAGCTGTGGGTGAACAGGATATTGAGCACGAGCAGCCCCACCGGGACGCTGAGCAGTATCACTGTCCCGTCCATCCTCCCACACGAAGCGTAATAGACGCCGGCCATCACCAGCGGCCCGAATATGAATCCTATGACCAGTTCTCCCAGCCCTCTGTATGCCAATTTGAGCGGCGGTGCGGAGTAAAACACTCCGAGAAAGGCGCACAGCAACACCACGGCCGCTATCCACCACAGTCCGTTCTCGCCCCAGAATGACACCGTGACGCCTTCGGGAACGCGGAATATGCGGTCCAGACAGATCACCGCCCCGCACAGCAGCGCCACGCCAGCGAACGAAGCGATGGCCCGGGCCGTGCTTTTCAGGGTCTGCGACCCGTCCGTAAGGTAAGGGTATTTCACCGTCATCGCGCGAAGGCCCTGACGGGTGACCTTGTCACGGTCGCCCAGCATATCCACCTTATAGTCAAAGTAATCGTCCGCCAGATTGAGTGAAAGATGTGCGCACGCCACGCCCAGCACGGCCAGAAGGGCGCTGTACCAGCGGAATCCGTCCTGTCCCAGAGCCAGAGTGACTGCAAGTACGGCAGGCACCACGCTCTGGACCAGAGCGAGCGACCTGGCGTTGTCCAACCATTTCTTAAGAGCCATATCTTCTTAGCAGACCCATCATCTGATGAGTCCGCTAAGATAATGACTTTTTCCGAATTAGAACTCGTATTCGGTCAGACTTTGCAGCCCTGGTATGCCGTAATAGGCCTCCACGATGTCCCCCTTGAGATATATTTTCTTTCCCAGGAGGCCCGGGTTGTCCACCAGGTTGAGGGCGTCGCGTATCTTGCCGGTAGAAAGCTGCACCGACAGACAGTTCTCCTTGTCCGTGCAGGAACTCTTGGCCGCCAGCACTATGTTCGTTCTGGAAGAGAACGGCGGAGTGAAGCTGCATTTGCTCGAAGACAGGTCGCCGCCCACTATGTAGCCGTACACCCACACCTCCGTGGCGCCGGCCATCTCCTGGGCCTGCCCCACGCTCAGCGCATCGCTCTTCTCCGAACCCTTGTCCGAAGATCCGCCGTCAGACTCGCCTATCACCAGACTGTCCCCCACCCACACGCGCGAAGTGTCCACCTGAAGGTGGATGCCGGACTCGACCGTAGCCTGCGAAGTGGAGGAAATCTCCAGTTTAAGGTCCAGTATCTGCCTGGCTTCCAGCGTGTATGTGGCCAATGTGGTCTCGGTCCCGGAGTTATTGAGTACCAGAGACACCTTGCCCGGACGGAAATACGCTATCCTCTTCTCGGAGTATCCGTACATCAGCTTGCCTTCGGAAGACTTGAGGAACAGCACCCCGTCCGGATATTCGGTCAGGAATTCCGGGTCTATTTTCATCCTCACCCCGCAGTTGAGCTGCACGCAGTCAAGGGTCACGCTGCACACCTTCCCGGCGGTGACCAGAGCCACCTTCGTGTCGCCGAACTGCGGAGACGAGAATACCGGGGTGTAGAAGTCGCAGGACTTGGCCGTTACCGTATAGGTGCCTGCCGAAGTGATGATCTTCTCGGGCGCCGCCCCGAATGTGCCGTAATAGAGGGATGCCCCGGCCGAATTGGTCACCGAGATGATGAAATCGTTCGTGTCGAGCTGCACCTCCACGCTGCTTTCCGCC
>CAYMDZ010000135.1:0-3662 GCA_964389355.1 uncultured Muribaculaceae bacterium
CCGTCCTTCTCATTTTACATCAGGAAGTTGCACGCCCGGAGCCATGAACAGCGAAGTGTCACCGTTATGGCGCAGAATGTCGCGCACGGCGGAAGATGATATATGGGCGAACTCCTGCGCGGTCGGAATGATAATGGTGTCGATTTCAGGCGCCAGGCGGCGATTGGCATCGGCGATGCTGCGCTCGGACTCGAAATCAAGCATATTGCGCACTCCCCTTACTATATGGTGAATGCCGAGGGTGCGGCAGATGTCTATGGTGAGACCGGAATATTCTATGATCCGCACGCCCTCAAGGCCGCGGCAGGTCTGGCGGATGATGTCCATCCTGGTGGCGTTGTCGTAAAAACCGTTCTTGTCGCCGTTCACGCCCACGGCCACCACGACCTCGTCGAACATCGTGAGAGCCCGTTTGAGAATGTTGAGATGACCTGCAGTGAAGGGATCGAAGGATCCCGGGAACAAAGCTGTACGCATTATTTTCTGGTTATTGATTTGACTATGAGGGCGAGAAGCAGCATAATGGCCATAAGGCTGCAGATTCTGCCCGTGATATCGCCGTACCGGACAAAAAATGTCTTCTCCGAATTGAGATTCACGTGCCCGCGGATGAGATCGGGAGTCCACCACTTCGACTGGACAACCACGTCTCCCCTCTGGTCTATAATGCCGGAAATGCCGGTATTCGCACAGCGGGCGACGTCCTTCCTGAGCTCTATGGCGCGCAGGCGCGAGTAGCTGAAATGCTGACGGTAGCCGGCGGTATTACCCCACCAGCCGTCGTTGGTGATGACGCAGATGGCCCGAGCACCCTTCTGCACATATTGCGCGCAGAATTCCGGATAGATGGACTCGTAGCAGATGGGAACGCCCACCGGGATGCTGCGGGTGACGGTTCCGAGCGAATCGTACTCCACCACATCGAGCGTGCGGGCCTCTCCCTGAGGGATGCACCTGCCCATAAGTCCGCCGAGCCGGTCATCGAGCGGCGCGAAGATCTTCGGATACGGGGTAAGTTCGGTGCCCACCACGAGTTTGGTCTTGTCCACGGTACCGATGCGGCCCGTGCCGTCGGTGATGTATGCCGAATTGTAGGAATGATACCAGCCGTGGCTGCCCAGGCGCCGGGCCAATATGCTTGGCGGATTGGCAGTATAATACGCTCTGTGCGTGCTGGCCCCGAACAGAAGGTTCACATTCGGATACCTGCTCACCACTTCGCTGTCAAAAATTCGCCAGGTCGGGGAGTCCTTCGGACGGTCTTTCCAGATATCCGAGCAGAAAGTCTCGGGGAGCATCAGCAGAACGGTCTGCGAAGGGTATGGGCCGGAGAGCCTGTCAGAAAGGCCGCCCGCGAACAGATCCACGGCCTGCGCATTCTGTGCTGACTGCGGCACGCTGCTCAGTTTCTCGTAAGGGTTGAAATTGGACTGGGCGATGGCCACCTCCAGAGTTCCGTCCTCCGCATTCTCCTTATAGTTGTGGTAAATGACTTTCGAGCAGATGACCGGTCCTATTATCACGAGGGCCAATCCCGCCGCGGCGCTGACACTCTGCCTGTTCCAGCGGCTGAAGCGGCCTTCGGCGATGCCCGCGAGCACTCCGAATATGGCCAGATTGGCAGCCCAGACCCAGAGACTTCCGCCCAGCAGGCCGGTATATTCATACCACTGCACCAGACCGGTCGTGCGACCGAAAGCGTTGCCGAACACCAGCCACGGCCAGCTGATCTGCGAAAGAGTGAGGTAGAACCGCTCCCACGCTATCCAGAGCGCCGCCAGGAATATGTACGGAACCGCGCCGTTGAAGCGCTTACGGCTCCACCTGAAGACGGTGAACAGGATGGCCATGTACAGGCCGTTGGTCATGCAGGCGAAAATGCCCCCGCCCACGGTGGCCTTGCATACCCACCAGGTAGTCAGCGCGTTGAATGCCACGAACGCGGCGTAATACCACCAGAAGAATCTTCTGATGCCGCGCTGCGTCGCCAGCCTCTCCGCACAGAGGAGCGGGACCAGAGCCACCAGGGCCACCGCACCCAGACCGGACACGAGGTAAGGGATGCTCATCAGAGCGGCGAAAAGCAGCAGGAGAAGTATGATGATTCTATTCTGTTTCATCTTCAACAGGCATATTGTTACAGTATTTCCTCCATTTTTCAAGGAGCCGGGTCATGTCTTCCGGCAGGGAGGAATCAAATCTTATGATCTTCCCGGTGGCAGGATGCACGAAGCCCAGAGTCTTCGCGTGCAGCGCCTGGCGCGGGCATATCTCGAAACAGTTCTTTATGAACTGCCTGTATCTGGCATAAATCGTACCCTTGCGTATCTCCATCCCGCCGTAGCGTTCGTCGGCGAAAAGCGGATGCCCGATGGATGCCATATGCACCCTTATCTGATGGGTGCGGCCGGTTTCCAGGCGGCATTCCACCAGCGTGACGTAGCCGAAGCGTTCCAGCACGCGGTAATGGGTGATGGCGCGCTTGCCCTTCTGCGGGTCATCGAAAGTGCGGAATCGGAGACGGTCGTTCGGATCTCTGCCGATGTAAGTGTCCACCGTGCCTTCGTCCTCGGCGATATTGCCCCAGACTATGGCGTTATAGCACCTCTCTATGCTGTGCACGAAGAACTGTTTGGCCAGTTTGAGCTGCGCCTCGTCGTTCTTCGCGACCAGAAGCAGACCGGAGGTGTCCTTGTCGATGCGGTGCACCAGGATGCCCATCCGCTCGTCTTCGGCGTCCGGTCCCTGGCTTATGCCCAGATGGTATGCCAATGCGTTTATGAGCGTGCCCTCGAAATGGCCGTGGCCCGGATGGACCACCATTCCGGCGGCCTTGTTGACCACCAGCACGTCATCGTCCTCATATACTATGTCCAGAGGAATGTCCTGCGGCAGAATCTCAAGTCCGCGCCTGCGATAAGGCATTATGAAGCGGATCACGTCCCCGGGGCGGACTATGTAATTGGCCTTCACGACCTTGTCTCCGACGTGGACATAACCTTCCTTTATGGCGAGCTGGACCCGGTGGCGGGAAGTGTCCTCCAGATGCTCGGACATGTATTTGTCTATGCGTATGGGGTTCTGGCCCACATCCACATTGAGACGGAAATGCTCGAAGACCTCCGGTTCTTCCTCGGCAGTCTCGGGCACGTTGTCCAGTTCCTCGTCCAGCCAGTCCGACATAACTATCTGATGCTAAGGGAATCCACAGGTTCCGGCTTGGGAAGTTTCCTCTCGTCCAGAGTCAGGTAAAGCTTCACTTCACGGCCCATCCTGACCTTCTGGTCAGAGGCTTCGGGCAGCTGCCTGTACACGAAGGCGGCCAGCGAATCGGAATACGAACTCACGGTCTCGTCGAACACCAGCTGCGAGACGTTGAGATAGCTGTCCTGCACGGCATTCACGGCCTTGTGGTAAGGAAGCCCGGCGAAGGATGATATGACGGTGTACGGATCACTGGAATTCAGACCGAGCCTGAGGTCCACCACCGTGCCGACATCGACCTTCTGTCCTGCCGGAATTTCCTGATAATCACGCAGCTGCGCGAGGACATTGTTCGTGGCGATATCCGAAACGTATATAAGTTTGCCCAGCACCAGATGGCGCGAAGTCAGTTCCACCTTGGCCTGGCGGAGGGACAGCCCGACGCGATTCGGCATCTC
>CAYMDZ010000136.1:0-3659 GCA_964389355.1 uncultured Muribaculaceae bacterium
ACTACGCCAGAGCGAACTTCATCCAGAGGGAGATAGACGCAGGCAATCTCAAGGAAGACTGAGTTTATATTATCCTACTCTTGCCGAAAAACAGGATCTCCATTCGTCGCCAGAGCCTATCGAAGAATCTCTTAGTCTTCTTAAATTCATACTCAAATCTTGAGTTTGTTAATTCAAATGTCCAGGAACCGCAATTTATTATCTCCTCCTTACTTAATATATCCAACATGAGATTATATTCATCCGAGGTACCTTCATACCGAAGGTCAAAATTGGTGTCATACACCCTTATGTGATATTTCATAACCGTTTGTGTTTAATTCCGGCGGCAAAAATATCGCGAGCTTCAGCAAAAAAGTGGCAAAGTCTCAGAGTTCAGACAAATTATTTGAGTGTTCGAGCAATTTTGGCTTGTGACTCAACTGATAGCGGTCATCAAGCGAGGAGCCGTTGGAGAATATGATCCCGTCCTGCTTCGCTTCACCGTAGGCGTCGTGGGCGTGGCCGAAAAGATGATATTTCGGCTTGACTTCCAGCACCTTGTCTCGCAGGGGCAGATTTCCCCAGTGCCTGCCGCCGCTTTCATCCAGAATCATAATCGGAGGCTCGTGCGTGACCAGCACATCGACATCAGGGGGAATCCTCTTTTCTGGATGGTTGTAGCCCAAGCCAAAGAAGTTTACGCCCTCAATCGTGCAGCCTCTGTCCTGAAGAAAGTGTACATTGTCCGGAAGGTCTTCTATCCCCAGAGCATCCCACAGACACAGGTCGTGGTTGCCGACGACGAACACCTTCTCCGCGTAGGGCAATTCGATGAACCAGTTGAGAAAATCCAGCGCTTCTTCCTCTGTCCCCCGGTCGGTGAAATCGCCGCAATGCACAATCACGTCGGCAGCGGGCAGGTTTGTCAGCAGGGCGTGCCTGTTATGAGTGTCGGAAATCTGGAGAATGCTCAGCGGCCGCTCATTTATCGTTTTGCGGTAAAGGCTCTCTCCCAATGCCACCCGAAGCTGAGCGTGGCTGAGATAATGGCCGAAATCTTCATCCCAGTTTCGCCGGGAAGTAACTGAAACCACTCTGCCCCCCTTTGTCAGGAGCATGGCCACAAAAGACAACCCGTAATTGTCATAGGGATAGTCGGGGCCGAAGGCGACTTTTTCATAAAGGTCAGCGTCATCGCGCTTGCAAAAAACGAAATGGTATGCGCCTCTGAGTGTTTCTTCCTCGAACACCTTTTCCGACTGAAAAATGCACCAGGTCGGGGCATAGCTCTCGTAGGGTTTCGCCTGTGAAAAAGTGTCGATGCGGATTACCTCGTAGGTGTGCGCCGCCCCGTCAGAAGCATAGTCGTCCACGGTCGCGTCAACAAAGCGCAGCAGTTCCTCATCCGACATCCCGTCAATTTCACCGTACGGATGCTCCATCGCAAGCGGACTGTTCCGGAAGTAACTAAGAATCGTTTTTCGCAAATTTGCCTTTGTCCCGTTCATAAAAGTTGTTGTCTATTTGTAGGCTTTGTCGTCAATGCCTGATGGTAAAAGAAAGAGCCGAGCCGTCAGCCTCAATGTGCGCGGTGTTGTCGTCGGCGGCAAAATTAGCGCTGGCTTCAGCAAAAATATAGCTGACTCTAAATGCTTTTCAAAGAATAACCATCTTTACATACGATACTCTTGAATGAGTATTGCTTATTGTCAATCATATCAAGAAAAGGTTTAGACGTCTTTGTTAATTTGATAGCTGGGGAGTTGTTCTCGTCCTCGTCAATTTCTATCTCTGCGATATAAAAATCTAATTTATGCTCTTTAAGTTTCAACAGGTATGCCCAGTTTTTTAGGTTCTTTTCAAATTCTCCCAATTTCTCCTTTGTTGTGGAATCCCAAAACAATTGATATAGCAAGATTCGTCTTTCTTCGTCATTCGGGTTAAAACAGGCTGATGCGGTGCGATGCAGGAATTGATATGGGAAATCCTTGTCTTGATTTTTAGCCGTGACTAGGTCTGGATATTTATCCAAGCCAATATAGCGACG
This sequence comes from uncultured Muribaculaceae bacterium, assembly GCA_964389355.1. Classification (GTDB taxonomy): domain Bacteria; phylum Bacteroidota; class Bacteroidia; order Bacteroidales; family UBA932; genus Cryptobacteroides. The sequence goes on from CAYMDZ010000136.1 coordinate 2,030, forward strand.
CCAGCAATTAAGAATGGCTAGTCGATTCTGATTGGTAGGGTGTCCCTCAATCCATTCGCCGATTGAAGGGGTATATGGATGGCTGTCCTTGCTATACTCGGTATATTTAGCTTCAATCGTTATTCGCATCTTTTCTCCAATAATCATTAGATCAGTCATAGATGGCCCCGAATATTGAATCGCGGGGCCTTCAACCCCGTCTTTATAGGCCTGGGTTGCGTATTCGAAAATTTTGTTCGAGTCGTCGTAGGTGTCCGGAGCTATATTTATCGTCTTCAGAAGCTGTTCCCTAAGTTCCTTATTACGATTCGGATGCCAAAATTCGGCTAATGGGATGGATGAGGTTTTCCCTGAATTAACGGATGTCAGGGACAATGAACGAAGCAGTGTGTCGTAATCACCACCTGGCCGTCCCCAAGAGTAGTTGTTCTTCATAACCAAATTATTAGAAGTGAGTATTGAATTAAATTTCGCAGATAGTTGTTTATAAGTCAGCCCCGTTGTACTTGGCGTTCAAAGCCTTTATTGTTTCTGCAAGTTCTTTTCTAAGATGTTCGGGTTCGAGGACCTCCACCGCCGCGCCGAAGGAGAGGACATCCTGTTTGAAATCGTAGTCCGGAATCAGGAAATAGCGGAACAGGGTGTAGCGGTCGCTCTCTTCAATGACCTCCTGCGAGGTGTGCAGGGGAAGGGATTTGAAGTATTTCGCCTGATTTGCGTCTGCCTTCAGAACAATGATTTCGGGCTTCGTATTCGGATATATTCTGGGGCCGTAACAGACTGCGAAGAGCTCTTTAGCGTTGAAATCCTCCTGCAGCGTGAATTTTTCCTCCCCGATTTTCATACTCTCTATGCGGTCGAGGGCGAACATTTTCAGCTCCGTTTTATCGCTTTCGTGCGCATACAGATACCATCTCCTCTTGTGCTCCCTCAGAAAATACGGTTCCAGAGTGTGTTCTTGCGGCTCGGTTTGTTTGTAGCTTTTATATACCACATTGAGCACCATTTCGTCCCTCATTGCCTGAATGACGGTCGGGAGCCATTTCTCTCTTGAAGGGACATCCTCGAAAAGGATTCGGTCCATCAGAGAGGCGCTCTCGTTGAGAAGATTCTTCAGAGTCAGAATCCCGAGCATCCGGTCCCGCATCTTGCCACCTCTGATGTCCTCTTCGTTTCTGATGCTGTAGGTGTTGTCGCGGCGGTCGCATCTGATTTCCACGCCTAATACGTCCTCGATGGCCTGAATGTGGTTCGAGAAGGTCCTCGGGGCAAGTTTTTTCCCTTCGTCGTTGACGCTGCTGCGAAGCCACAGCCTCTGGATGTCCTTCAATGTCAGCGGCCCGCGGCTCTGAAGCGTCTCCAGAAGCCAGATGTAGGATTTGAAATAATTTTTTGCCATAAAGATTGGATAACCGGGTTAGTTCGTCCACAAAGTTAGCGAATACTTCGGCAAAAAAATGGCTAAAGGTAAAAATATTCGAAAATGCTGAAAAATTCCGGCGCGAAAGATTTTTGATGGCAACTGGCTAGTGAATAGTTCATTCAGCGCCGTCTGACTGAATGGGCAAAGCGTCGGGGACTTCGGCGGCGTAGATTTCATCGAACAGGGGGCGGAGGGTCGCTTCGTCGC
>CAYMDZ010000137.1:0-3648 GCA_964389355.1 uncultured Muribaculaceae bacterium
TGTTCTCCTCCATACCGCCCTTGACGGCCATAAAGAAGTCGCGTTTCTTCAGATAGAACTTGTCGCAGGCCGCGCGGAACCTGTCATAAATTTTCTGATTGTCCTTGCGTGAGGCGAATCCGATCTTCTTCCACTCCTGCTGTATGCCCTCAATCTCCTTCGAAAGAGAGTTCCAGAGCCCTGCCTGGGCAATGTCCTCCCTGTCGGCGATGGCCTCCACCTTCTCGCAGAGCGCCTCCTTCGCCTTCAGATTCTCCTCGAAACCGGCCTTCAGCTGCTCGAAATGCTGCTGATAGCGCCTGTTGACCACACCCGTAGCCAGCTTGAAGCGGTCCCAGATGCTGTCGCGAAGGTCCTTCGCCACCGGGCCAATCTCCTTCCACTGCTCGTGAAGTGCCTGCAGCGCTTTGAATGAGCCTACCACATCGTCGGATGCGGCCAATTCCTCAGCCTGTGCGCAGAGCTCCTCCTTCGCCTCGAGGTTCTTCTTGAAATCGAGGTCGCGGAGTTCGTGGTTTATCTGCACCATGTCGTAGAATTTCTCCACCTGGTGCTGGTATGTCTCGTTGATATTGCGGAAGTCAGCTGCCGGAACCTGTCCGGTCTCTCTCCACTGAGCCTGAATCTCACGAAGCTTAGGGAACGATGCCTGAACGTCTATATTATTCTCCACCAGGTCCTTAAGCTCTTCGATGAGAGCTTTCTTCTTCTCCAGATTGGCCTGGCGTTCAGCTTCCAGACCCTTGTTGTACTCGGCGCGTTCGCGCTTGTAGTCGAGATACACAGTCTTGAAGTCCTCTTCTATGGAAGAGAACGTCTCAGCCACATCTTTACCGGCAGCTTCCGCTTCTGCCTTAAGTTTGCCAAGCACCCTGTAGAAAGAGGATTTGAGCGCTTCCACTTCCTTAGAGCGTTCCATACGGTCTTCGGCCGCACCGATCTTCTTAAGTTCAAGTACCAATTCCTCAAGATTAGGATTTTCAAGGTCTGTTGCCATAATATTATAAGGTTTTTTGATATCGGACAAATATAGCAATTATTTTGGTAATTTTGCAGAGAGAAAACCCCATTTATAGACAAGCGAGTTTAAAGTCACTGTTTCGGAGCGAAGCGACTCAAGAGGTCTGGGGAAACCGGTCCCCAGTGCCCCCGGGGGCTGTCACGACTGTGACTGGGGGTAAAAAAAACATGCGTAGCAAGTGCGTGGGAGATAGTTTCGCAAGTACCGCACGTGCTACACATTAACAATAAATACAATTACTTGCGAAACTATTGTGATGAGAGTCGATATTCTTACAGTGGTGCCTGAGCTTCTGGACAGCCCGTTCAGCGCCAGCATTGTCGGACGCGCCGTAAAAAAGGGCCTGGTGGACATACACATACACAATCTCCGCAAATACGGAATCGGACCGCGCCAGAACGTGGACGACTATTCCTACGGCGGAGACGCCGGCATGGTGATGATGATAGAGCCCGTGTACAAAATGATAGAGGAACTCAAGGCCGAGCGCGACTACGATGAGATCATCTATATGTCACCCGACGGAGAGCGCCTGACCCAGGGCGCCTGCAACGCCCTGTCCCTGAAGGAGAACATCATAATTCTGTGCGGACATTATAAAGGAATAGACCACCGCATACGCGAACACCTCATCACGAGGGAAATCTCCGTGGGCGACTATGTGGTCAGCGGAGGCGAGATTCCGGCTGCGCTTCTGGTCGACGCCCTGGTAAGACTCATACCGGGAGCCCTGACCGACGAGACCTCCGCCCTGTCCGATTCCTTCCAGGACGACCTGCTCTCCGCCCCGATCTACACCAGACCGGCTGAGTTCAACGGATGGAAAGTCCCTGACGTGCTCCTGAGCGGGAATCCGAAACTCATCCGGGCATGGCAGGAAGAACAGGCTCTGGAGCGCACCAAACGGCTCCGACCGGAACTTATTAAAAATTTTTAAAAACGAAAATAAAAAATTCAAATTTTTTTTAGAAAAGTTTTGCAGAAACAAAAAATGGTAGTATATTTGCCTTCGGAAATGATAAACAACTCACCTAGCCGAAAGGTTAGGATTCTAACCAACAATAATTAACCTTCTTAATAGGTAATACACTACTAACTAATCGATAAAAACTCGCAGTGATGCGAGTTTTTATCGTTATTGACAGCTTGTTAAAGAATTTTTCTTAATGCCCGTGCCAGCTGGTCCGGACAGGAAGTCCCCTTCCCCTTGCAGCTGATACCCTCCAGGCGACGCACCACATCCTCCACCCTCATTCCCACACAGAGAGACGAGATGCCCTGGGTGTTGCCGTTGCAGCCCTTCGTGAACTGAACCTTCCGGATGATGCCATCCTTGACCTGCACATCTATCTGCACGGAACATACGGCACCGCACGTCTGAAAGGACAGACACCGCTTTCCGTCTTCCGTAAAATAGTCCTGCAGAACATTTACATCAAAATCTGCCATAATACCATTATATTTCTTTAAAACTTACTGCAAATCCGCCGCCCGGCGCCATATACACGCGGAGCGAATCGGTCGAAGTGACCTCTTTCGTGTAAACCTGACAGGCGTCCTGCTTCTTATAATTACTGTCGGCATTGTCCGCATATACAGTGGCCTCATAGGCCTTGCCGGCATCCAGGAACAAAAGCGGCACCTCCACGGTGCGTGAGTTCTCGTCGGTCACGCCGCCCATAAACCAGCGTCCGGTCTTCTTGCCCTGACGCGCTATAACTATATAGTCTCCCGGCTCGGCCAGCAGATATTCGCTCCTGCTCCAGTCCACCTCCACGTCCTTTATGAACTGAAACTGCTCAGGGAACTGCTCATAGTTCTCCGGCAGGTCGGCAGCCATCTGCAGAGGCGAATACATAGTCACGTAGAGCGCGAGCTGATTGGCCATAGTGGCGTTCACCCACGACTTGTTCCGGCCTCCGGTCACGTTCTCCAGATCGCGGCGGAAGATGCCCGGCGTGTAATCCATAGGGCCGCCGTTGAGACGGGTGAACGGAAGTATGGTCACGTGGTGCGGCAGCGTGCCGCCAAATGCCTGATATTCAGTGCCGCGGGCGGATTCGTTGCCCACCAGGTTAGGATAGGTCCTGCACAGTCCGGTAGGACGCACGGCCTCGTGCGCGTTCACCATCACCCTGTGCGCGGCGGCACGTTTCACGGCGTAGAGATAGTGGTTCACCATCCACTGGCCGTAATGCTTCTCCCCGAAAGGCAGGATGTCACCCACATAACCGCTCTTCACGGCGTCGTACCCATACTTGTTCATAAGGTCGTAGGCCGCCTCCATATGACGCTCGTAATTCCTTACGGATGAGGAAGTTTCGTGGTGCATCATCAGCTTCACGCCCTTTCTGTGCGCATAGTCGTTGAGCGCCTTGATGTCGAAATCCGGGTACGGAGTCACGAAATCGAAGACATAGTCCTTGTTGCAGTTGGCCCAGTCCTCCCAGCCTTCGTCCCAGCCCTCGACCAGCACTTCGTCGAAGCCGTTGGCAGCCGCGAAATCTATATACTTGCGCACATTGGCATTATTGGCCGAATGACGGCCGTTCGGCTTCGCGTGCGCATAGTCTGACTCGCCCAGATGCACGGATGTGAAATCGTCGGTGTAGGCCCACGAGCCCTTG
>CAYMDZ010000138.1:0-3606 GCA_964389355.1 uncultured Muribaculaceae bacterium
GAGGGTCGGTGATGACCGGCATCTCCTTCTCGTTGTCCTGGATGTAGTAGTTCTCAGTCTCCTGCATTACGACCTTCACGCCAGGCTCGCTGAGATATTTGATGAGCGGCTGGTATTTCGGAAGTCCCTTGTATGCACGGAAGAGGAGTTTGCCGCCTTCAGCCTCGTCTCCTTCGGCCATTTTCTTCTTGGCCTCGTTAAGCGTCTGGTTCACAAGGGCTCTCTGTGCCTGGTAGAGTTTCTCCACATAAGGGCGGAACTCCACGTACTGGTCATCGTTCTGTGCGCGTGACACAGGACCCGATATGATCAGAGGAGTGCGCGCGTCATCGATGAGCACTGAATCGACCTCATCGACGATGGCGAAATGATGCTTTCTCTGCACGAGGTCGTCCTCGCTCACGGCCATATTGTCACGCAGATAGTCGAAGCCGAACTCGTTGTTCGTACCGAAAGTCACGTCGCAGTCGTAAGCCTTCCTGCGCTCGTGCGAATTCGGCTGATGCTTGTCTATGCAGTCCACGCTGAGACCGTGGAACATATAGAGAGGCCCCATCCACTCGGAGTCACGCTTGGACAGGTAATCGTTCACGGTGACCATATGCACACCCTTGCCTGCCAATGCGTTAAGGAATACCGGAAGGGTCGCCACGAGGGTCTTTCCCTCACCCGTGGCCATCTCCGCGATCTTGCCCTGATGCAGTGCGATACCGCCGACGATCTGCACGTCATAGTGCACCATGGACCACTTGAGGTCGTTTCCACCGGCCATCCAGTGGTTCTGGTAAATGGCCTTGTCGCCCTCGATGCGCACGAAATCCTTGTCTATGCTGAGCGCACGGTCAAAATCCGTGGCCGTCACCGTAATGGTGTCGTTCTCCGTGAATCGGCGCGCGGTGCTCTTCACGATGGCGAAAGCCTCCGGAAGTATCTCATTCAGAGCCTTTTCTATGGCCTCATCCTCGTCCTTGACAAGTTTGTCACTTTCATCGGCCAGCTTGACCTTCTCCGAGATGGGAAGATCCTCCTCGAGCTTGAGCTTGATCTCCGCGATTCTGTTCTCGAACGGCGCCTCCACTTCCACCATATGCTGCCTGAGCGCGGCGGAATGGGCGCGAAGTTCATCATCGGAAAGCTTGTCTATATCTTTATACGCCTCCAGGACCTTGTCAAGGATAGGTTTCACCGCCTTGTAGTCTCTGTCAGCCTTGGAGCCGAAAATGGTTTTTATAATGCCTGCTAATGCCATAAACGTTTACGTTATTAAAATCTTTCAAATATAATCAATATTGGGAACTTCACCAAAAAACAATAACTTTGTCCCTGTATGCCAGCCATCGACCATAAAAGGATAGCCCGGAACACCCTGCTTCTCTACACGCGGATGGGACTGATAATGATAATCAGCCTGTGGACTTCGCGCGTGGTCCTCAGCAGTCTGGGCGACACCGACTTCGGCCTCTACAACGTGATCGCGGGCATAGTGGTCGCCTTCTCCTTCATGAGCGGCGCGATGAGCTCGGCCTGCAACCGTTTCTACTCCGTCGAACTGGGCCGGGGCGATTTCGACCGTCTTCACGAGGTCTTCAAGGCCAATCTGGTCATCTTCGCCGCATTCTCCCTCGCGATCCTGTGTCTGAGCGAGACTCTGGGCGTCTGGCTGCTCGAGAAAAAACTCATCATCCCCGGCTCCAGAATGACCGCCGCCCGCTGGGTGTACCAGTTCAGCATAGTGACCTTCCTCGCCTCCCTTCTGGCCATACCGTTCAAATCGGCCATCATCGCGCGCGAAAAGATGAAAGTCTATGCCTACTGCAGCGTCATCGAAGCCTCTGCCAAGCTGGCCGCAGTGTTCCTGCTCGACCGGTCCGGCGCGGACAAGTTGGTCTTCTACGGGTTCCTGATGATGCTGATCTCGATAGTGACGAACCTCTTCTACGTCCTGTACTGCAGGCATTTCTACCCTGAATGCCAATTCACCCGCGGGTACGACCGCAAATTGGCCCGCGAGATACTCAGATTCAACGGATGGGGCATGATAGGGTCGCTCGCCACCGTGGCCAGAAGCCAGGGCGTGAACATCCTGCTCAACCTTTTCTACGGTCCGGCGGTCAATGCCGCCCGCGGCGTGGCCAATCAGGTCTATGTGAACGTAAACCAGTTCGTGAGCAATTACGCATTGGCATTCGCCCCGCAGATAGTCAAATCCTACTCCGCAGGGCAGCGCCGGGAGTGCCTCGGGCTCATTTTCCGCACTTCGCGCCTGTCGTTTCTGCTGCTTTTCGCAGTGGGGCTGCCCCTCATAGCGGAGATGGACACGGTGATGAGGCTCTGGCTGGTGGAAGTGCCGCCGCACAGCTGCGGATTCGCCCAGCTGATGATGGCCGCAGCCCTGGTGGATGCGCTCTACCCTCCCCTTTTCTACGGCATTCAGGCCGGCGGACAGGTCAAATGGCTGAATATCCTCGTGGGCGGCTGCCAGATAGCGGTGGTCATCGCCTCATACATAGTGCTTAAACTCACCGACACTCCGGCGCAGACCGTATTCTGGTTTATCCTCGCCGGCTGCGTCCTGTCGCAGATACTTCGCATCATCCTGTCGCACAGGTACATTTCGCTCCCGATAGGAGAATATCTTCGGAAAGTCATACTGCCCGTGGGCATTGTCGCCGCCATCGGAACGGGAGTTATGGTTATGATTACCAGGTCTTTCGAACCGGGAATACTCAGACTGTGCCTCAGTGTAGCGGGGAGCTTGCTGGTATGCGGAGCGGCTTTTATCATAGAAAGGAAATATGGCAGAAAGTCTTAGGGAACATCAGCTCAGGCTCCTTGACCTTCTCAAGGAGTTCGACCGCATCTGCAGCGAGAACGGCATCACCTGGTGGATGGACTCCGGCACGCTTCTGGGCGCCGTCCGGCACAAGGGATTCATCCCCTGGGACGACGACCTGGACGTGTGCATCCTGGGACGGGACTACCCGAAAATCAGAAAGATACTGCGCGAAAAATGCCCCGAACCATTCGCCTACGACACCTCCTGGCACGGCAAGACCCGCCTCTCTCCGCGTTTCATAGATACGAGCGCGACGGTAAGGCGCATTGACCCGGCCACCGGACTGGAGAAGGAAGAACCCCTCTGGATAGACACCTTCGTGCTCCGCGAGGGAAGCCTTCGCATCAAAAAAGCGCTCGATCCGCTCTACGGAAGATGCATCAGGCGCATCTGGGGCGGCATCAATGACGGTCCTGCCAAGCGCATCGCGGCCTTCATCGCCTTTCCGGCACTTTGGCTGGCGGTGCGTGTGGCGCTTCTTACGGGACGGATCTTTCACAAAGGCCAACTGATACACGACTACGGCGTGCCTTTCAACAGCCTTCGAAGGAGCGAGGACATCTTCCCGCTGACACGGATACAGTTCGAGGACGCCGTCTTCCCCGCTCCCGCCGATTCGGACCGGTACCTTCGCCTCATCTACGGAGACTATACCGTCGTCCCACAGGAGCACAAAGCCCACGACATACTACTGTAACCACCTATGCTGAAGTTCTTTAAATATCTGGTCTGCTATCTGGTCTATCCGTTTTCCTTCCTTTCCGTGAGAA
>CAYMDZ010000139.1:0-3583 GCA_964389355.1 uncultured Muribaculaceae bacterium
CATCCCCTCTCCAGGTCTTCCACAATGTAGCGGCGTATCTTCTCGGAATCGTCCGACACTATGCAGACCCTCTTTTTCCTGTTGAACGTCGCCATGAAGTAATCCACGCAGATGCCGTTGATCCATGTGCCGATAAGGCCTATAATCACCATATGGAAAGGATTGATGGCGAAGGCTGTACAGCAGATGACCGCGCCCGATATGGTAACGGACAGGCCTATGTCGAATTTGAGGTATTTGTTGAAGATCTTCGCCAGGATGTCAAGTCCGCCGGTGGATGCATTGATTCTGAACAGGATGGCCTGCGACACGCTGAGAATCAGCACGAAGGTGAGCAGGTCGAACCACGGGTCTCCCATAACGGAGGTCTGCCCTGCCGGGATCAGCTTCTCCACCGGGAGTATCTTCTCCCAGACGCCTATCATAGGGCCCAGAATCAGCGCGGTATAGACCGTCTTGATGCCGAACTCGTGGTCTATCAGAAGATAGGCCAATATCAGCAGTATGGCATTGATGACGAACACCACCACCGAAAGGTCAATCGCGATGCCGGCTCTGGTGAACACTTCGGCCAGGACTATGGAAAGTCCCGAAATGGAACCGATTACGAGCTTGCTCGGAACCAGGAAGAAATACACCGCCGCGGCCGAGATGAACATCGCTATGGTCATGAGCGCGAACTCGGACCAGAACCTGCGTGTCTTCAGAAGATTAAGAATGTCACCAATTTTAGCCATACTCAAGTTATGTGGAATACCTATTCAGCGTAAAATTAGTTATAATTTTTTGAAAATATCTTCTGAGTTTTTAAAATCTTCAATCTGCCAGGTGCTGTATTTTTTAACTGTCTCCAGCGGTTCCGTGGTGGTGAGGCCTATCACCAGCGCTCCGGAATCGCGCCCTGCAGTAAGCCCGTTGATGGAATCCTCGAACACCGCCGCCTCCGAAGGTCCCACACCGAGAGTCTTCATAGCCCTCAGGAAGCAGTCCGGCGAGGGTTTGGACTCGGCGAAACACTCGCTGGTAAGCACTGCGTCGAATATGTACTCGAGCTCCGGCCTGTGGGCGTAGATTTGACCCAGTTTGCTCAGATTCGAGCTGGTCACCAGGGCCGTCCTGTATCCGCGCGCGCTGGCCTCGTTCAGGAACTCCCACGCGCCGGGAATGTATTCGTATTCAAGTTCGTGCATCTCGAACCGGTCGAGAGCCTCGGTCACGGCCCGGAACGTGGCGGGAGCCATATTGAAGGTCTTCTCCATAGACTTGAGCGTGGTGCCTTTCACCTTGGTCCACAGATCGGGGTCATCGAAATACAGAGGAGAGATTCTCTTCCAGAATTCGGTGTATTGGGATTCGGTGTCGCAGATGACGCCGTCAAAATCGAACAGAAGCGCTTTTATTTCAGACATATATGCTATACTTTTCCTTTTTTGCGAAGAATGATGAACACCGTCAGGCAGAACAGCGACGAGAAGACGGAGCCTATCGGGGATGCAAATCCCATAGGATACAGGGTATCCGGCCAGGTCACGGACGCCAGGAACGACAGAGGAATCCTGACCAGTATGATGGCCAGGAAGTTATGCAAGAACGACAGGATCGAGTAGCCCGCCGCTGTGAAGAATCCGCTGAAGCAGAACTGGAACGATGCGAAGAAGCAGTCAAGCGAGTAGCTGCGCAGATACTCCCCTCCCTCCGCGATCACATTGGCATCGGAAGTGAAGATGCTCACCGCCAGGTCCGGGATGAACTGCAGCACGGTGCTGGCCACCACGCCGAAAGCCGCGGAGATGCACATACCCGTGGCCATAGTCTTGCGGGCGCGCTCCCCGTTCCCGGCACCGAAGCACTGGGCGGACACTGCGGAGATGGTCGCAAGCATTGCGGACGGCATTATGAACAGCAGGCCGATGAATTTCTCCACTATGCCCACCGCGGCGGAGTCCACCACGCCGCGCGCATTGGCAATCACCGTTATGGCGATGAAAGATATCTGCACGAAGCCGTCCTGGAGGGCGATGGGCGCACCGACCTTGAGTATGGCGGAGATCACCTTGCGCTCCAGTCGGAGCTTAACGCCGTCGAGTCCGAGGGTGGCTCTGTGCCTGTAGACGAAGACCGCGGAGACCACCACGCTGATGATCTGGGACAGGGTGGTTCCGAGGGCGGCGCCCAGAGGGCCGAGGCCGCATTGGCCTATGAAGATGTAGTCGAGGATGATGTTCGCGGCACAGGCCACCATCACGAAGTACATAGGGCTCTTCGAGTCCCCTATTCCGCGGAAGAACGAGGCGAGCACGTTGTATGCGATAATGAAAGGCACACCGGCGAAACATATTGACAGATAGTCCCTTGTGCCTGGCACAGCGGTCTGTGGCACGCCCAGCGCGGAGATGATGCCGTCACGGAGCAGGAACAGCAGGCCGAGGGCTATGACGGCGACCCAGATGAAGAACACGATGGTGTTCCCGGCCACCTTCGACATACCGGCACGGTCCTTCGCGCCGAGCGCCATTCCCAGACGGACGGTGGTGCCCATCGCGAACCCGATGATGATGACCGTGAACATATGCATGACCTGCGCACCGTTGGACACAGCCGTGATGCTGTCCACGTCGCAGTACCTGCCGATGAAGAACATATCTGCCAATCCGTAAAGGATCTGCAGGAAATACGAGAGCATATAGGGAAGGGCAAACCGTACCACGTTCCCCACTACGCTTCCTTTCGTCAAATCTGTTACCATAAACCTTCTTAACGTCAATTTTTCATAAAACGGGCACAAAAGTACGACTTAATACTTTCCCGTGCAAACTTCGGATGGCTCTGGAGAAGGGTTTGATTAGTTGCGAAAGTTGGAGTATCTTTGAGGGATATGGCAAATGTGGATTTCGAGGACATCATCTGCGCTCCAGCCACCGTTCCGGGGACAGGGGCCATCGCACTCATACGTGTAAGCGGAAAAGACTCGCTGGAGTGCGCCGACAGGGTCATCTCTCTCAAGCACGGAACTCTCAGTCAGGCCAAGGGCTACTCGCTCCATTACGGAGTCGTCCGTGACGGCGAGGACACCCTGGACGAGGTGCTGGTGAGCGTGTTCCGGGCTCCCCTCTCATACACTGGCGAGGACTCCGTGGAAATCTCCTGCCACGCTTCGGAATACATCACATCCGAGATTCTGCACCGCCTCTGCGAACAGGGCGCCAGACTCGCCGGTCCGGGCGAATTCACCCGCCGCGCATATCTTCACGGGAAGATGGACCTGAGCCAGGCCGAAGCCGTGGCCGATGTCATAGCCGCCGATTCCAGGACCGCACTGCGCGTCGCTCAGAGGCAGCTCCGGGGCGACTATTCGAAGGCCTTCCGCGAACTTCGCGACGAACTCGTGACTCTCTCATCCCTGCTCGAACTCGAATTGGACTTCAGCGAGGAGGAGGTGGAATTTGCCAACAGGGACCGCCTGCGCGCATTGGCCGAAGGAGCCATAAGGAAGATGACATCCCTTAAGGAAAGCTACCGGGTAGGCAGCTCGCTCAAACGCGGCATCCCCGTGGCCATAGTCGGTGCCCCCAACGCCGGCAAA
>CAYMDZ010000140.1:0-3579 GCA_964389355.1 uncultured Muribaculaceae bacterium
GGGTTTTTCAGAAGTCCTGCGGCGATAAGGCCCGCCGTGTGCGCCATGTCTATCCACAGGATGGCTCCCACTTCATCGGCTATCCGGCGCATTCTCTCGTAGTCCCATTCCCTGGAATATGCCGATGCCCCGCCTATGATGAGTTTCGGACGGCAGGCGAGCGCCGTTTCCTCCATCTTGTCGTAATCTATGCGTCCGGTGGCCTTGTCCAACCCGTAAGGGATGGCCTTGTAGAGGATTCCTGAGATGTTGACCGGCGAGCCGTGGGTAAGATGCCCGCCCTGGCTCAGGTCGAGCCCCATGAAGGTGTCTCCCGGCGAGAGCACAGCCATCGTTACGGCCATATTGGCCTGCGCCCCGGAATGCGGCTGCACATTGGCCCAGCAGGCGCCGTAAAGCGCTTTCAGCCTGTCGATGGCCAGCTGCTCAATCTTGTCCACGACGGCGCATCCGCCGTAATACCTCTTCCCAGGATATCCTTCGGCGTATTTGTTCGTGCACACGGAACCCATGGCGGAGAGGACCTCGTCGCTGACGTAGTTTTCAGATGCGATAAGCTCCAGACCCTCCATCTGGCGCTTCTTCTCGCTTTCGATAAGCTCAAATATCTGTTTATCCTGTTTCATAGAGATACTATATTATAATAGGACAAAGATAATTATTAAATTTGCCCCCGCAATGAAAGACCGTAAACTTCTTAACAGCGAACTTGGCAGGGTGGATGCCGCCGGATACAGGAGCCTTCCCGAATCGGGGATGGCGGTGGTTCTGGACAATGTCCGCAGCGCGCACAACATCGGCAGCGCATTCCGTACGTCCGACGCCTTCAAGGTGGACAGGATCTATCTGTGCGGAATCTGCGCGGTTCCCCCGAGCGCGGAGATACACAAGTCGGCTTTGGGAGCGGAGGACAGCGTGCCGTGGGAGTACGCCGGTGACACATTGGCTCTGGTGGAAAGGCTGAAGGCCGAAGGATACGAAGTCCTGAGCGTGGAGCAGACCGAGAATTCAGTTTCTCTGGAGAAATTCCGCCGGGTCGAAGGCAGAAAGTACGCGTTCGTGTTCGGCAACGAGGTGGACGGCGTGCAGCAGAGCGTAGTGGACGCGTCGGACGGGGCTCTGGAGATACCTCAGTTCGGCACCAAGCATTCCCTCAATGTCAGCGTCACGGTGGGGGTCGTGCTCTGGCAGGCTGTCAGGTGACAATTTGTCAATGGTATGGACATTGCACTGCTGAAGGTCGTATCCCGAAAGGGTAAAATGATAATCAACAAATAAAATATTATGATCAGACCATTAGCAGACAGAGTTCTTGTTGAGCCTAAGGAGGCTCAGACAAAGACAGCTTCAGGAATCTATATCCCTGATTCAGCACAGGAAAAACCACAGCAAGGTACAGTGATCGCCGTAGGCCCCGGCAAAAAGGACGAGCCTATGGAGGTGGCCGTAGGGGATGTCGTTCTCTATGGCAAGTACGCAGGTACGGAGGTTACCGTGGAAGACAAGAAATACCTCATCGTTAAACAATCTGACATTTTAGCTACTCTGTAATATTATGGCAAAAGAGATAAAATTCGATGTTGACGTCCGTTCCGGAATGAAGGACGGTGTCGACGCACTTGCAAATGCAGTCAAGGTTACGCTCGGTCCAAAGGGCCGCAATGTCGTAATCGCGAAGAAATATGGCGCACCTCAGGTAACCAAGGACGGCGTTACCGTGGCCAAGGAGATCGAACTCGAGGACAGCTTCCAGAATATGGGCGCCCAGATGGTCAAGGAGGTCGCTTCCAAGACCAACGAGCAGGCCGGTGACGGTACCACCACAGCTACCGTTCTCGCACAGGCCATCATCAACGTGGGCATAAAGAACGTAGCTGCCGGGGCCAATCCTCTCGACCTCAAGCGCGGTATAGACAAGGCCGTGGCCGAAGTGGTCGCAGACCTCAAGAAGCGCAGCCAGGAGGTCGGTGACGACTTCTCCAAGGTTGAGCAGGTCGGTACCGTCTCTGCCAACAATGACGCATACATCGGAAAGCTTATCGCTGACGCGATGTCGAAGATCAACAGGAACGGTGTCATCACCGTCGAGGAGGCCAAGGGTACCGACACTGAGGTGAAGGTGGTTGAAGGCATGCAGTTCGACCGCGGATACATCTCCCCTTACTTCATGACCAATTCAGACAAGATGCAGGCTGAACTGTCCAACCCTCTTATCCTTATAACCGACAGGAAGATCAGCAGCATCAAGGACCTTCTTCCTATTCTCGAACCTATCGCCAGGGAGGGCAAGGAACTCCTTATCATAGCCGAGGATGTGGACGGTGAGGCTCTTACCACACTCGTTGTGAACCGTCTTCGCGGCGGACTCAAGGTCGCAGCCGTCAAGGCTCCGGGATTCGGCGACCGCCGCAAGGAAATGCTTGAGGATATCGCCACCCTTACAGGTGCGGTAGTGATAAGCGAGGACAAGGGTATCACTCTCGAGAACACTACTCCTGACATGCTTGGCCGTGCCGAGAAGGTTACCATCACCAAGGAGAACACCACCATCGTGGGCGGTGCCGGAAAGAAGGAGGATATCGAAGACCGTGTCAAGCTTATCCGCTCCCAGATCGCAGTCGCTACCAGCGAATATGACAAGGAGAAGCTCAAGGAGCGTCTCGGAAAACTTTCAGGCGGCGTGGCTGTCCTCTATGTAGGCGCTACCACCGAGGTCGAGATGAAGGAGAAGAAGGACAGGGTGGAGGACGCCCTGAACGCTACCCGTGCTGCAGTGGAGGAAGGTTATCTTCCGGGCGGCGGCGTGGCTTACATCCGTGCCATCTCCGCTCTTGACAAGCTCAAGGGTGAGAACGAGGACGAGACCACAGGTATCCGCATCGTGGCCAAGGCCATCGAGGAACCTCTCCGTCAGATCGCACAGAACGCCGGTGTGGACGGCAGCGTGATTATCCAGAAGATCAAGGAAGGCAAGGACGACTTCGGCTACAATGCACGTACCGGCGAGTTCGTGAATATGTATGAAGCCGGCGTCATCGACCCTACCAAGGTTGCGCGTGTCGCTCTGGAGAATGCGGCGTCAGTTGCGGGCATGTTCCTGACCACCGAATGCGGTATCGTGGATATCCCTGAACCTGAGGCAGCTGCGCCTGCACAGGCCGGTGGAATGATGTAATTGTAAGATTTGATTAATGTAAATTTTTTAAAATTTTCTTAAAAAATATTGCATAGTCAAATATTATTACTACCTTTGTGATCCCGTTTGAAACGAACGGGATTTTTTACACCCTTTTCGAATGGAAGTTCGAAAAAAATGTAGAAAAAATTGAAATAAATTTTGGTAGTTCAAAAATTATTTCTACCTTTGCAACCCGCTTGAAAAAAGCGGAGCAAATTGACAAGTTCATTGAAAAGACTGATAAAGATAAGTACAAGCAAGTACCGAGAGAATTCAAGAAAATTTAATCGAGAGCGTTAATTTCTTTGGAAATTAGAGCGTCAGGAGCAAGCTTAGAGAAATAGAAATATACAAAGAAGAGTTTGATCCTGGCTCAGGATGAACGCTAGCGGCAGGCTTAA
>CAYMDZ010000141.1:0-3578 GCA_964389355.1 uncultured Muribaculaceae bacterium
GCTGGCGCCCACCAGCTGCATCGTGTGTATGCTGAAGCGCGAAGCGTAGATGTTGAGCCTTACGGTATTCGAAATGAGCACCACCGAGATGAACGTCAGCAGAAGCACCACCACACCCAGGACCAGCCCCACCTGCGCGGTGACCTCACCCAGGGAATCCACAATGGCCGCCTGCGTGACCGCCGATTCGATGTACGGATACTCCACGATCCTGTTCAGAACCATATCCAGCGAATCCGGCTGGAAATACTTCGAGTACACCAGCACCTCTATGGAACTCGGCACGGGGGATGTCACGAACACGTCCGCAAAATCCTTCCCCAGCATATCCACAAGCTCTTCCGTACCCTGCTCCACGCTCACGTAGCGCGTGCTCTTCACGAACGGGGCCTGTTCCAGCTCCCGCTGCACCTCCACGGCCTTGACCGCCGGAGTGCCCTTCTTCAGAAACGCGGTGATATGGATATTCTCCTTGAAGTAGTTCTCCACCGACTTGGCATTGAGGGCCAATATGGCCGAAACGCCCACCAGCAGAAGCACCAGTGAAATGCTGACGACAGAGGACACGGAAGCTCCTGCAATCCTCTTTTTCAGACTATTATTTCTCTTGCGGCTCATTTCAAATGGCGAATTTAGGAAAAAATTTCGTATCTTTGAGCCAAATGGACAATTCTGCTAAAAAAGTACTTTTCGTCTGCTCGGAGATATATCCGTATCTCCCGGAGAGCGATATGGCCAACATCGGGCGTTTCCTGCCGTCAGGCACTCAGGAGAAGAAGAAGGAGATCCGTGCCTTCATGCCCCGCTACGGCTGCATCAACGAGAGGAAGAACCAGCTTCACGAAGTCATCCGCCTCTCTGGTATGAACCTTATAATCAGCGACGTGGACCGTCCGCTCATTATCAAGGTGGCATCCATCGCCTCTGCCAGGACCCAGGTTTACTTCATAGACAATGAAGACTATTTCAAGCGCAAGCAGCTTGAAAGGGACGACGACGGCAAGTTCTTCGAGGACAATGACGAAAGGGCCATTTTCTTCGCGCGCGGAGTGCTGGAGACCGTAAAGAAGCTCAGATGGGCTCCGGACATCATCCATTGCCACGGGTGGATCTCGCATCTGCTCCCGGTATATCTTAAGAAAGCATACAGGGACGACCCTATCTTCACTAACAGCAAGGTCGTTCTTTCATTCTACGACAACACCCCGAACGAGATGTTCTGCAAGGACTTCCAGCAGAAGGCGCTGTTCGGCGGCGTAACGGAGAAGGACCTTGATCTGCTCAAGGACCCAAGTGGCATAAATCTTGCCAAAACAGCAGCGAAATTCGCCGACGGCGTCATCCTGGCGGGTGAGAACGTGCCGACATCCCTGGTAAGCTATTGCAGGGACCGCGGACTTCCTGTCCTGAAGAGCAAAACGAAGAGCATCGCGGACGGAAGCTATATCGACGAATACAACGCATTTTACGATCAGTTCTAAGATGAAGTTTTTTGCTAAAGCATCAATCCTGGGGGCAGCGGCCTGCGCCCTCTTTTCGTGTGTGGAGATAAATACGGGCATCGGAGGAGACCTGGTGCCGGTGGACAGCCGATACAAGGTCTATTCCGTGGAGATCCCCCTCGACGAGGTGGACATGCGCATGGCGGACTCCCTGTCCGGCTACTCGCAGTCCCGCATCACCATTGGCGCGATAAAGGATGACACCTTCGGCACCACCGCACGCGAAAGCGCAGTGACCATCGTACCGCTCTACGACACGCTGAACTTCGGAAACGTGCAGAAAGTCAATTACTTCACGATGACCGCAGCCTTCGACACCACCTCGGTGTCCGCCGAAGGGAACGAGCGCATCCTCCAGAGAGTCTATGTGACCGAGCTCGAGAGCGGCATCGACTACACGAAACTTACGGATGCCAATGACTGCGCAGGCCTGATCAAGCACGGCACCGGGAGCATCGTCAAGGGAACGCCCGTCATAGACGGAGCATCGGACCTGACCCTGAACTTCACCGACGACTTCGCCTGGAAGCTCATCAACGGGACCAACGGACTGGTGCTGTCTTCCGAAATGGACAAATACTTCGAGGCCATTCCGGGCCTGTACATCTATACCGACAGGCCTTCGTATGAAGGCGGCCGCATCAACACCTTCGACGTGCAGATGAACTACAACAGTTCGTCCTACTATCTCGAAAGCAACTACGGAGAGCTGAACATCAACTCCATATTCGACGAGGAGGTCGGCGCGGTGGACACGAGCTTCTTCTTCTATTACGGAGCCACCCAGTTCACCCAGCTTGACACGCTCATCACCGAATATTCGAACGGTACATTCCCTCAGTACGCATTCAACGTCACCAGACACGAGACACGCCCATTGGCAGGCAAGGCCACAGACAAGGTCTATGTGGAAGGCGGCGCGGGCCTGAAACCGGTAATCCCGGCACTGTCGCTCAAACATCTGGCGGAGAAGGCCATTCAGGACACCCTGCTGGCGCAGGGCAGAAGCGGCGCGGATTACACGAAGGCCATAATCAACAAGGCCACGCTGGTGCTTCCGTTCTCGATGGACACGCCTTACACAGAACTGGATTCGCATTTCCCGCCGAGGCTCAGCCCGACCTGCCGCATCTGGACGGACACCACCTCGACCTTTATGGGTCTGACCGACGCCAGCATGGAGAACGAGAATATGGGCGACATCAACCGCAGCATCTGCGTATATTCCCCTGACATCACCTACCACCTGCAGCAGGTTCTGCTCAAGGATGAAGATGAAGACGAAGGGTTCAAGAACGGAAACTACGACATCTGGATGCTTCTCATGAGCGAACAGACCACCACGACATCATCGGGCAGTTCATCCAGCGACTACAGCGAATACCTGCAGTACCTGGCATACCAGAGCTATTACAACAGCATGTACGGCAGCGGCAGCTACGGCTACGGAAGCAGCTATTACAGCAACTACTACAGCTACCTGCTCGCCGCGATGTACGCCAGCGGCAGTTCCAGCACCACCAGCACCGAATACGCGCTCGACAAGGACGCCTACTTCAAAGCCGTGCTGTACGGTCCTGAAAGCTCCGACAGGCGGCCGTCCCTCAAATTGGTATTCTCCATCCCGGAGGAGTAATCCGAACACAATACAAAAAAGGTCAGGAGCCCATACGTTCCTGACCTTTATTTTTTGATTAAGGTTAAAATTAACCGAGTTTCTCAGCGACTTTGTCAATAGCGTCCTTTACGGTAGAGATATTGGCTGTCTCCTCATCTGGAATCTTGATACCGAAAACCTTTTCGAATTCCATAAGAAGCTCTACTGTGTCAAGTGAATCGGCGCCAAGGTCGTTTGTAAAGTTAGCGGTCTCTGTAACCTCTGAAGGCTCAACACCGAGTTTGTCCACGATGATGTCCTTTACCTTCTTTACGATTTCTGCGTACTCCATTTTTAATTAAAGATTTAAGTTTATAATTTAAATAGTTTCATTCGAGTATAGACGACAAATATAATTATTTTTCTCCATTCTGCAAAACCGCTCCCTGAGGGGCTGAAAGCCTGATCCAGATGCGCAG
>CAYMDZ010000142.1:0-3571 GCA_964389355.1 uncultured Muribaculaceae bacterium
AATTGTCTCTGGTGGCAGGGTTGTCGATTGCGGAGCAGCCGAAAGCAGCCTGAAGATCTACTGAAGGTCCGATGTAACCGCCCCAGCAGTCACCGTTCTCGTCGAAACCGACCATTGCGAGGTCGCTCTGGAGAGTATTCTGCTGAGTCCAAGGATTGCGGCCGCATTTCCAGAGCCAGGAGATGAGGCACTCGCCGGTCTGGTTGAAGCCCTTGAGACGGAAGACGTCCTCGTAGTTCGGGGTAAGGCTTCTGCCGGAATTGTCTATCACGTCTTTCGCATATACGGCAGCCTTGGCCAGATCCTCGGAGCTGAGAGTTCCGGAAAGACCCGCCCTGGTAAGATAAACCTTGGCCAGAAGAGCCTCTGCGGCATAGTAATCTATTCTCTCATAGTCAGCGAAACCGCCGGTGGTCTTAGGCAGGAGCTCCATAGCCTTCTCGAGAGTCATTATGATGTACTCGTATACGTCGGCACGCTGGATCTTGGATACCTGATTGACCCCGCCTGAAGCGATGAGCGCGGTATTGTCGTGAATGATAGGAACGTCTCCGAATGTTCTTACCAGGAAGAAATAAGCCATAGCCTTCCAGGTGAGAGCCTCGCCTATGCACTTGTTCTTGCCTTCCCGGGTAGGACCCTCGGCATTAAGGATATTGTTGATGACGGTATTCGCGTGTCCGTTCACAGCCCACAGAGAGTAGGACATATTGACGAGGTCCTTGTCTGTACCGTTGGTGGTGAAGTCAAGGTAAGGAGAATCGCCCCAGTACATGTTGCCGGACATAACCTCTCCGATCTTGATGAAGCCGCGCTGGAAATCGTACCAGGGAGAATTATACAGATAATTGACTCCCTGTTCGCACTGCGCATCGTTCTTATAGAAATTGTCCACGTTGTAATTGTCTTCCGAAGGACGGTTAAGAAAGTCCTCGCAAGAGACCAAGGTTACCGCCGCAGCGGCGATGGACAAACCTTTTATGATATTTATAATTTTCATATGCAGCCCGTTAGAATGTTATGTTCAAACCGAAAGAGTACATCGCCGGTGATGGGTAACGGCCGTTGTCCACGCCGTATGTAAGACCGGTGGAATCCTGTGTGCTCGCACCGACTTCCGGATCATATCCGGTATACCGGGTAAGGGTATAGAGGTTCTGGATGTTCACGTACACGCGGACATTCTCGACCTTGATCTTCGAAAGGACAGACTTAGGGAAGGTATATCCGAGAGTGATGTTCTTTACTCTTATGTATGAACCGTCCTCGATGTAACGGTCGCTGATGCGGTCGTTGTCGTTAGGGTCCTGGATGGATGTATGAGGAATCTTCGCGTCGGAATTCTTCACGCGTACGTTCTCGATATGGTCATACCACTTGCTGCCGTCATCATAGACAACGGTAGGATCGATGGCCTCAAGCCTTGCGCGCTGGCTGACCACGTTGAGCTGGTTGGTCCAGGTGCTGTTCATATGGGTAAGGGTGATGGCATTGTAGTTGAGCACCTTGTTCCCGTATGATCCGTTAAAGAATATGCTGAGGTCGAAATTCTTGTATGCGAAGGTGTTGGTCCAACCGAAAGTGAACTTGGGAAGAGGTGAACCCAGATTCGTGCGGTCGCTGTCGTTGATGACGCCGTCGTTGTTGATGTCCTCGTACTTGATGTCGCCCACCCACACGGTATTGCCGCGCACGAACTTGCCGTCCTTAGGATACTTGGCAGGCTTGGCGGAATTCTCGATGTCGTCAAGATCCTGATATATGCCGGCCACCTTGTAACCGTAGAATGAATAGAGGGACTGCCCTATCTCGGATACGCAGACCACGTCGTCCCACTGGCCGTAACCTATAAGAGAAGCGTTCTCCGTGTCGGACAGGCTGAGGAGCCTGTTGCGGTTGAAGGAGATCTGGAAGTTGCTGTCCCAGCTGAAGTTGGAAGTCTTCACAGGGTGAAGGTCGAGGGTGAACTCGAGACCCTTGTTCTCTATGCTTCCGTAGTTGCCCTTAGGAGCGTTGAGCTTTGAAGAGCCGTTGCCCTGGGTTCCCATATATGAAGGGAGCTGAAGGGACATAAGCATATCGTCAGACTTCTTGTAGTATGCATCCACCACGAAGTTGATCCTGCTGTCGAGGAAGCTCAGGTCGAGACCGACATTGAACTGCTCCTGGCTTTCCCAGCGGATGGCGGTGTTAGGGATGTTTGAAGGACGGTAGCCCATTCCGAGAGCGGAAGGCATACGTGAGATGGAAGCGCCCCATGCGTATGCGCCGATATTGGCATTACCGGTCTGTCCCCATCCGAGACGGAGCTTACCGTTGTTCATTACGTCCTGATCTTCGAGGAAGGACTCGTTGGAGAATCTCCAGGCCACCGCTGCAGAATGGAAGCCTGCCCAGCGGTTGCTCGGACCGAAGTTCGAAGAACCGTCATAACGGTAGGTGTAGGTGGCGAGATAGCGGTCGTCATAGTTGTAGGTCTCACGGGTGAAGAACGATGCCATAGCCGAAGAGCCGAAGCCGGAGCTGATGGAAGGAGTTCCCGAACCGAGAGCCACATTGTGGACCTCGTCTGAAGGGAGGTCGGTGTTGCTGCCGCTGAGGTAGTTGTACTGAGACTCCCAGCACTCCTGTCCGAGCATCGCCGTTACGGAATGCTTGCCCCAGGTATTTGAATAGGTCAGATAGTTTTTAAGCTGCCAGAAGGTGCTTGAATTCTTCTGATAGCTGGCTGTGTTCTGGTTGCGAACCCATCCGCCGAGGTCAGCCTTCGGCTTGTAACGATTTGCATCAGAATTATTTACATCGAAACCAACCTCGGTTCTCCATACGAAATGGTTCACAGGGGTGAGTTCCAGGTAAACGTTCCCTGAGAGTTTCTGGCGCTTGAGCAGAATCTCGTCCATCATGGCCAGAGCCACAGGGTTAGGGTTGGTGTATCCCTCGCGGACGGTTGAAGAATAGTTACCGTTCACATCATATACAGGGATGTCAGGAATCGTGGTCAGGGAATAGTAGATGAGGCCCGCATTGGAATCTGCAAGCTTAAGGTCATCCTTCGTAACCGCGTAGGTCGCGTTCACACCGAGTTTGAACCAGGATTTGAGCTGAGCATCAATGTTGGTGCGGAAGGAGTAGCGGTTGAAATTGGAACCGATGATGGTACCCTGCTGGTCCATATAGGAACCGGAGACATAGTACTGCACTTTCTCGGTACCGCCCTGCGCGCTCAGCTGGTGCTGGTGCTGGATGGCAGTGCGGAAAATTTCGTCCTGCCAGTTTGTTCCCTTACCGAGAAGTTCGGGAGACGCATAGTAGGCATTGGACTCGTAAATGTCTCCTTCCTCGATCATCTCGTTGTAGTACTGGGCGTATTCGCGGAGATTCATCATATCGAGACGCTTTGTCTGGCGCGAAACGGCGACCATTCCGTCATATGAGAATTTCGCTTCACCCGCCTTTCCGTGCTTGGTGGTGATGAGCACAACTCCGTTGGCTCCCTGCGCTCCGTAAATCGCAGTAGCGGAGGCATCCTTGAGGATTTCCATGCTTACGATATCGGCAGGGTTGATGG
>CAYMDZ010000143.1:0-3549 GCA_964389355.1 uncultured Muribaculaceae bacterium
CGTACAGATGCCCGTTTACCCAGACCGGCTCCACCGCCTGAATGCCGTCCGGAGCCGTGTAGCTCGCGATGCACTCCCCTGCCAGGTACACCTCCACGGCATTCGCGCCGGAAAAGAAGTTCTCTACCAGCGCTACCCTGTCCCCGTCGACGGTGGGATTGTACAGTCTCCTGCCGGCCAATTCGGAAACGATGCGTCTGCCGTCATACGAACGGAGTTCCGAAGTGGAATGCATCTCCCACCGCAGGTCCGGAATTTCCTCGGTCCAGTACAGCCTGTCCGCACCCGCTGCCAACGGTGAATCGGCCGAAGTGTGACGGTGGTTTTTCTTCCGGAAATTCTGCAGGTCGAACGAAACCAGCCGGGCATTCTCGGCGATACCGGTCTGCACGGCATAAAGCTCTCCGTTCCAGACGGTCAACCCGGAATAGGAAGTGTAATATTTCTGATTTTCGGTAAGCTGCTCATAGCTTTGGAACGGTCCGCGGGAGTCCGTATCCTCCTGCCAATCCTTCTGCAGCCCTTCGGCGAACGCCTTGAAACGCGGACGCAGCGTATTGTCGAAAGTCTCCGAGTGCGGACCGATTTCCATTCCCGCCACGCTCAGATAGCCGATCTTGTAATAATCAGGAGTATATCGTTTCTGCGAGCCGTAGCGCCATTTGTCGAAATCCCTCAGGTCACCTTCTTCGAAGCTGGCCCGGAAATATTCCAGGAAATCCGCGCTTCTGCCGCGTCCCGAAGTGGAAAGGGCCGTCTCAGTGGCCACGGCATCGCCCTCCATAAACATTGAGGAACTGTACAGAAGACAGAACGGGCCCGCCAGCAGCTCGCCGAAGACATAGTTGAAATACTTGAACGGAGGCTTGTACAGGAACTGCATCTGAGCCACGTGACGGTTCTCGTGTATGGCCAGCATCGTGTGCCAGGGCATCGGCTCGGGGCTGTACATCGAAGGTGAGGCGTACATCTCCATACGGCTCGGGGTCCACACCACGAATCCGTTCGACGTGGAAGAATAGGGATGAAGCACCACCGGAAGAAGATAACTGTTCCCGCAATAGCCCACGCTCCTCCTGTATTTCTCCCATTCGCGCGCATAAGTCACGGCCAGGGAATCGTGCCCTTCAGGATAGATAAACTGGTAACAGTCAGTTGAAAAGGTACTCCACTGCGTCGCTGTGCTCTCGTTCCCGTTCACGGAGAACTGGGCGCGGGAAGACCATCCCGCACACAGAAGACACACTATCACGCACAAAGTCTTTCGCATCGCACTTTTTACCTCCCAAATTTAAAAAGAAATCTTTACTTTTGTATAGCTTAACACATTCCGCGATGAAACAGTATTTAGACCTTCTGCAGCGCATAATGGATGAAGGCACGGTCAAGACGGACCGTACCGGAGTCGGCACCAAGAGCATTTTCGGGCACCAGATGCGCTTCGACCTTTCGGAAGGATTCCCACTTCTCACCACCAAGAAAGTTCATCTCAAATCCATCATCTACGAGCTTCTGTGGTTCATCAGCGGAGACACGAACATCAAGTACCTTAA
Organism: uncultured Muribaculaceae bacterium; assembly: GCA_964389355.1. Taxonomy (GTDB): domain Bacteria; phylum Bacteroidota; class Bacteroidia; order Bacteroidales; family UBA932; genus Cryptobacteroides. Next base: position 1,554 of record CAYMDZ010000143.1, read on the forward strand.
AGATCACGGCGTGAGCATCTGGGACGAGTGGGCCGACGAGAACGGTGACCTTGGCCCGGTGTACGGCCACCAGTGGAGGAGTTTTCCCAAGCCGGGCGGCGGAGAGGTGGACCAGCTCTCGCAGGTCATAGACCTCATTCAAAACCATCCCGACTCCAGAAGAATGCTCGTGTGCGCGTGGAATCCGGCGGAAATCGACCGGATGGCCCTGCCGCCCTGCCACTGCCTCTTCCAGTTCTATGTGGCCAACGGGCGCCTTTCCTGCCAACTGTACCAGCGCAGCGCCGACACCTTCCTGGGAGTGCCGTTCAACATCGCTTCATACGCGCTTCTCACCATGATGATGGCGCAGGTGTGCGGCCTTCAGCCGGGAGAATTCATCCACACCACGGGAGACACCCACATCTATCTCAACCATTTCGACCAGGTCAGAGAGCAGCTCAGCCGTACGCCGAGGCCTCTGCCCGTGATGAAACTCAATCCGGATGTGAAGAGTCTGTTCGAGTTCAAGTACGAGGATTTCACGCTCGAAGGATACGACCCGTATCCGGCCATCAAAGCACCAGTAGCCGTATAACATTATGCTCAAATGTCTTATCGCCGCAGTAGCGGACAATTACGGAATCGGGGTCAAGGGAGATCTCCCCTGGCATCTGTCCGAGGATCTTAAATATTTCAAGGCCCAGACCAAGGGCTTCCCTGTCATTATGGGACGCACCACGTACTTTTCCATTGGCAGACCCCTTCCCGGAAGGACGAACATAGTGCTCAATGCAGGCGGGGACCCGATCGAAGATGTGCTGTGCGTGGATTCGTTCGAACAGGCCTATGCCGAAGCGGCGAAGACCGGCGCGCAGAAATGCTTCATCATAGGCGGTGCTTCCGTTTACCGCGCAGCGATAGATGATATGGACCTGCTATACATCACGCACGTGCATACCGAAGTCAAGGACGCCGACGTCTTCTTCCCCGTCATCGACAGCACCAGGTGGCAGATAAAGGAAACGACCGCCCCGCACACCGACGTGCCGAGCGGCCTCACCTATGAATTCACCGTCTACGAGAAGATCTGACGGCGGTGAAATTAACAATTACCTTAAGGCAGCGACATTTTCTTTTGAAAGTCCGGTAGCCCGTGTGATTTGTTCTATCGGCAACCCCATCGCCAATAAATTTTTCGCCGTTTCAAGTTTGCCTTCTGCAAGGCCTTCTGCCTTCCCTTTGGCTTCGCCTTCGGAGAACCCGCTGTCGTGAGCTTGCTCCTTGGCATACTCCATTACATTTTCGTAATCGTATTTCATTCTCTGATATTCTAAATATGATACCTGTTCGACGCCGGTGAAGTTAGCGATTTTTGCGGTTTCGAACAATTTTCTGAAATATTTTTCATCCAATTCGTCCGGAACAGCCTTCAGTTCCGCGAGGTTGTTGAATACATAGGCCCATTTCTCCGCCAGAGCCGAATTCCGCTGAAGAACTTTCTTAAATCTCGGCAATTCGATGAAAATATAGGTCAGGGCATCACAATAGAGTTCCCCGGTCTGTCTTTCATTTATGCGGTACCGGCTTACAAACTTGTCTTCGGGCCAATTGGCATCGTGATCCAAGGCAAAATCGGTGACGGAAATGATGTAAACCGGATGTAGCCTGTAATTGAATACGAACGGATCCATCGGACCGTGTGTCTCTTCGTGCTTACGCTTGGCTTCCACGTACTGCTGCTGAATCGGATAGGTGGAGTAGAACACCATCCGTTCGCGGTAATACTTTTGGGACTGTCGTTGCATCTCCACGATGATGTCCTTGCCATCCGAGCAATGGCAATAAAGGTCATAGTAGACTTTGCGGTCTTCAGTACCGAATCCGAGCTGTTCGACATTGCGGTAATCGATGTCCTGAATCTTGTCCGTTCCCAGAATGTCGTTCAGGAACGGAATCATAATGTCTTTCTGCCCGAAGGCTTTCTTGAACATAAAATCGGTACGCAGATCGGCGT
>CAYMDZ010000144.1:0-3531 GCA_964389355.1 uncultured Muribaculaceae bacterium
CCTTCTCCTTGACCTCGGCGTAGGTGCGGTTCTGATCGAAATAATTAACCTTTCCGTCCGTCAGGCCGTGCGGATTCATGCCCATCCACGAATAATGCGTAAAGAAAAGCGGCCCGCCGTACTCCATACCCAGAGGCAGCGTAAGCCCGTAATAGGACTTGCCGTTATAATAGTAGTCAGACACCTTGTAGCAGCCCTCGTAATTCGAGCGCGAGATGGCGTGATCTCTGGACGCGGCGGCCAATACATAAGTGATGAACGTCTCGTCGAACCCTTTGATGCGGTGGTTCATCTTCCATCCGTAGTTCTTCGACCAGTGCCAATACAGCTTGTCGCTCTGCCCGGCCGTGTACCAGTCCCACTCGACATCCCTTATAAGACGGTCCGAGCGCACGAACAGGTCCGGACGGATGAACTTGATGTACTGCCTGAGAACGATGAGGCCTTCCACCAGGAATGCCGTCTCCACCAGATCTCCGCCGTCATCGAACTTGCTGAACGAGTGGACCTTGGCGGTCTGCGGATCATACCAGTGCGCCCAGGCTCCGTGGAACCTTTCGGCGCGCTCGAGAAACGAGATTATCTTTTCGAATATGCCAATGCCTTCCTGCTGCGTAACGAATCCCCTCTCCATACCGGCGACGATCGCCATAATGCCGAACCCTGTGCCACCGGTGGTGACAGGATTCCCGTTGACATAATTACTGCGCTCATAAGCCATACCGGTAACAGAATCGCTGAACTGCACGAAATAACGTACAGTGTACCTCTGGACCAGATCCAGAAGCGCCTGCGTGCGGTCAGCATCACAACCAACAATAACATTAACCGAGAGTTTTTCCAGTTCCTTTTTCGAAAGCTGTTTAGGCTGAATCCCGTGCGGAATCACATAATAGGTGTATTCCCTGACAGGATTCGAAAATTCGACTGACCAATCAAGGTATGGCGATGAGCTGACAGTTTTGATGAATTCAAGTTTGTGGGAACGCCTGATATAAAAGTCATATTCCGCGCCCTGCGAGCTGTCCCAGGTGAATTCCACGTGGGCGAGTTCTCCCGTAGCCTTGAGATGATCCGGCGCCTTGTATGCGGGAAGTTCCTTTTTCGGGGAGCAGCACGCCAGCGTCAGTGACACTGCGAATAACGTAAAAATGAAATTTTTCGTCATACGGTTATATAGTTTTGCGTTCTCTTTGACGCAAATATAAAAATAACACGACACGATATAGCGCCCGCAGACCCTATAATGTCACCTATGCCGAAAATAGGGTTTTTCGGCAGGCCCTATTTATCCACTACCATTAAATTATTTTATTTATATTTGTAAGAAAATTACATAATTATGAGCCTCAGAAAGTGTTTCGCCGCGCTGTTGTCCGTACTTGTATTTCAGATTTCGAGTGGCCAGGAAGCCACCCCGGCAGTGCGTCTGTGGGACAAAAATGACCACGGCGCAGCCAACCAGATGTGGTCCGCCACCTGCGATGAAGAAGGAATAATGTACTTCGGTAACGCCTCCGGGCTGCTTTCATTCGATTCGCAGCGCTGGGACATCACGCCCATACCTGGAGGAAACATCATAAGGTCCGTTTTCTACGACCAGGGCCGAATCTACGCGGGCTCATTCGAGGAATTCGGTTATTATCAACGGCTTAGTGACGGCACATTGGCCTACACGTCCCTGTCGGACAGGCTGGAAGGCTTCTCGATGAACAATGACGAGATCTGGACCATCTGCAGGCTCGGAGACAGGATAGTCTTCCATTCATTTGTCACTTTGTTCGTCTACGACACGAGTAACAACCAAGTTTCCCATATTGATACTAAGGCATTTATAGAAAATATCGGGATAGATTCCGACGGAAGGCTTCTCTGCAGCGCCGACGGGTTCTCGGAGCTCAATCCGGAAGACGGAACACGCACTTCCCTGCCCCATCCGTGGCGGGGAAGGATGGTGGCCGTGCTTCCGCGGGGCGGTTCGGGCGATCTGATAGTGACCCGGGACGAAGGCATCTATCTGTGGAAGGACTCCGCCCTCTCCCGCTGGAAGACGGACTGCGAAGACAAACTCCGGGGAGGTATGATCAACCGCGCCGCACTCACTTCGGAGGGCGACATCATACTGGGAAGCAGCCTTTACGGATGTACCGCCATAAGGCCGGACGGCAGCAAGATCTGGAGCATAGACGCATCCGACGTCCTGAACGGGAACACCGTGCTCGGAATATGCGAGAACAGGGAGAAGGACATATTCCTGTGCCTGGATTCCGGCATCGCCCTGGTGGACTGTCACAGCGGCATCCGCTACATCTCGTCCCTCAGCAGCCACGTAGGCACGGTATACTGCGTGCAGTACAGGGCGCCTTACCTTTACATAGGAAGCAACCAGGGCCTTTACATCGGAAAGCTTGACCGTGGCGGCCTCTCGCTTTCGAACACCGTCCAGCTGAAGGAGATCAAAGGACCTGTCCTTTACCTTAAAGAGATTGACGGCCAGATACTGTGCGGATCGAACACGGACACATACCTTCTCAGCGGTCTGCGCGCAGAGCGGCTTTCTTCCGACAATGCGGGCGGCAGCTGCATCGCGAAGGGCGTGATCGAAGGCCAGGAGGTGCTGGTGGAAGGCACCTACACCAAGCTCAGCATATACAGAAAGACGGGGGGCCGCTGGAGATTCTCGAACAGGGTGGAAGGATTCCTGCAGCCGGTCAGTTCCATAGACATAGATTTCACCGGAACCGTCTGGGCCGGACACAACAGCCGCGGACTTTACAGGATACGCCTGGACGAGAAACTGGAGAAGGTCTCATCGCAGACCTTCTATCCGAGCCTTGACGGCAGCGACGGTAAGATCAAGGTCAAGCGCATAGGCGGAAGGAGCGTGTTCTACGACCGGACCCGTTTCTACACCTATAACGATATGACAGACAGCATAACGCTCTACCCTGCCCTGAACGAAAGATTCGGGGGGCTGGAAGGCGTAGTGAACATCTGCGAGGCCTCCGGCAGGCGATATTGGCTTCTCACGGCCAATGAAGCCGTACTTATGGATGCCGGTGAAGACCGGGGACCGCTTAGCAGAATATCCTACGGTCTGTTCAATTCCGGCTCAGTGGACGAGTTGAAGGAGATCAAGCCGGGTCCGGAAGGCTGGTCCATAATGACCCTGAACAATTCATTGGCATTCATCCCGGACGGGACGCCCTCAGAGCCTGTATTCAGGCCGCACCTGACGCTGTCCAGGATTTCGGTCAGCGGGAACGACGGGCGGGGCGAAGAAAATCTCTCCCTTGACAAGCCTCTGGTATGGAACTACTCTTCCAAACTTGTCCAGTTCACCTACACGTACCCATTCTATAACGGAATTGGCGACAAGCATATGGAATACAGGCTGCACGGCCGCGACGAACTTTTCCGCCCTGCCGACGGCGAGAAGATAGACCTGAGCCATCTGGACGAAGGGAAATACACTCTGGAAGTGCGCGTGACGGACAATGCCGGCGAAGTTCTGGACAGCACCCTCACCCG
>CAYMDZ010000145.1:0-3513 GCA_964389355.1 uncultured Muribaculaceae bacterium
GGCGAAGAACTTCACCACCGGCGAAAGCGTGGACATAGCCCTCGTTCTTCCTGAAAATATAAAGAAAGAGGTAGAACCGTGGCTTACGGGCGAGCTGAAGAAGGCTCTCGGAAAGGAAGTCAAGGCGGAGTTCTCGAAGAACATCTCCGGCGGATTCACGATTGGCCCGGCAGACGGAAGTTATTTTGTAAGCCTTACGGACAAGACCTTCACGGAGCTAATCTGCGCATATCTTCGTCCTGTAACCAAAAAAATCCTTTTCGGTGAATAATTACGAATACATCATCGCTTCGCTCCCGGTAATCAGCAGCGATTTCCGCGGGGAACTGGACAGCGATGCCATACTTGAACAGATACACGGGCAGCTTTCGAAAAGGGACTCGAAGAATTTCGCGGTCCTTCTGGACGGATTCGATTCCGACAAGCTCGGTGCAGAGTTCTACCGCAAGGCCCTCAAGAGCCGCAGCGCGTTCATACGCGGGTATTTCCTCTATGACCTGTGCGTGAGGAACCTGAAGGTTCAGTACCTGAACCGGCAGCTGGGACGCCCGGAGAACGAGGACGTGCTGGACATTCTGGGAGAGGAATTCGAATTCGCGGATGCGGAGAAGGTGGGCGAGGCCCTGTCCGGCAGCGACATTCTCGGAAGGGAACGTGCGCTGGACGACATCATGTGGGCCAGGATAGACGAACTCTGCGGACTTCAGGTCTTCACGGCCGACGTCATCTTCGGATTCGTGGCCAAGCTCCAGATCGTGACCCGCTGGCTGCGTCTGGATCCGGAACGCGGACGTGAGCTGTTCAAACAGCTGGTAGATGAAATCAGAAACAATAAAAAACCTATAGAATAATGAGTACAACTGGAAAAGTAGCCGGCATCGTTTCCAACCTGGTGACAGTACAGGTCGACGGTCCTGTCGCAGAAAACGAGCTTTGCTACATTTCGACCAAGCAGACCAGACTTCTCGCCGAAGTCATCAAGGTTAACGGAGACAAGGCCTCTGTACAGGTCTTCGAAAGCACCCGTGGCCTCAAGGGCGGCGACGAAGTCGAATTTTTAGGAAAGATGCTCGAGGTATCCCTCGGCCCTGGACTTCTGTCAAGCGTCTATGACGGACTGCAGAATGACCTTACCACTATGACCGGTGTGTTCCTCAAGAGAGGCGAATACACCGACCCGCTCGACCACGAAAAGCTCTGGGATTTCACTCCGCTCGCCCAGGTCGGAGACAAGGTTCAGGCCGCTTCCTGGCTGGGTGAAGTCAAGGAAGGCTGGCTTCCGCACAAGATAATGGTTCCGTTCAGCTTCGGCGGACAGTACACCGTCAAGAGCATCTCGGAGGCCGGATCGTTCAACATCGATACCGTTATCGCGGTTCTTACTGACGAGAAAGGCGAGGACGTGCCTGTGACGATGGTTCAGAAATGGCCTGTCAAGGTGGCCGTCAAGGGATACAGGGAAAAACCGCGTCCGGAGAAGATAATGGAGACCGGAGTGCGCGTGATCGATACCTTCAACCCTATCGCCGAAGGAGGTACGGGATTCATCCCGGGACCTTTCGGCTGCGGCAAGACAGTGCTTCAGCACGCCATAGCCAAGCAGGGCGAGGCCGACGTGATCGTGATGGCTGCCTGCGGCGAGCGTGCCAATGAGGTCGTGGAGATCTTCACCGAGTTCCCTGAACTCATAGACCCTCACACCGGACGCCACCTTATGGAGAGAACCACCATCATCTGCAACACCTCGAACATGCCTGTCGCCGCGCGCGAGGCATCCGTCTACACGGCGATGACCATCTGCGAGTATTACCGCGCGATGGGACTCCGCTGCCTTCTGCTGGCCGACTCCACATCCCGCTGGGCCCAGGCTCTGCGCGAGATGTCGAACCGTATGGAGGAGCTCCCGGGAGCGGATGCATTCCCTGTGGACCTTTCTTCCATCATCTCCAACTTCTACGCACGCGCCGGAATGGTGGTCCTTAACAACGGCCAGAAAGGCGCCGTCACCTTCATAGGTACGGTATCCCCTGCCGGCGGTAACCTCAAGGAGCCTGTAACCGAGAGCACGAAGAAAGCCGCACGCTGCTTCTACGCCCTCGAACAGAGCCGCGCGGACCAGAAGAGATACCCTGCAGTCAACCCTACCGAATCATATTCGAAATATCTGGAATATCCTGAGATCAAGGAATACCTGGACCGCACCATAGAGAAAGGCTGGGTGGAGAAGGTGAACAAGGCGAAGAACCTGGTGCGCCGCGGCCGCGAGATGAAGGACCAGATAGACATCCTGGGAGATGACGGCGTTCCTATGAGCTACCATATCTCCTTCTGGAAGAGCGAGATGATAGATTTCGCGTTCCTGCAGCAGGATGCGTTCGATGCCATCGACTCTATCTGCCCTCTCAACCGTCAGAAATATATGCTCAACCTCGTGCTGGACATCTGCGACAGGACATTCGAATTCGAAGACTACCAGAAATGCCGTGAATTCTTCAAGAAGGTCATCAACGCACTGCGCCAGATGAACTACTCCGAGTTCGGAGGCGACGAATTCAACGAGAATCAGAAACAACTCCTTAATCTTCTTGAGACCAATGGCAAATAAAGCATATCAGAAAATCTACACTCATCTTGAGGCTATCACGAAAGCCACAGTGTCTCTTAAAGCGCCGGGAGCCTCAAACGATGAACTTGCCACCGTGGCGGGCAGATTGGCCCAGGTGGTGAAAACCAAGGGCGATCTGGTTACCCTGCAGGTATTTGCAGGTACGGAAGGCATCCCTACGAACGCGGAGGTGGCCTTCTTCGGAGCGCCTCCTACCCTTAAGGTGAGCGACCAGCTCTCCGGGCGTTTCTTCGACGCATACGGTCACGCCATCGACGGCGGTCCGGAGATCGAAGGCGAGGAGAGGGAAATCGGCGGTCCTTCCGTCAACCCTTACAAGCGCCGTCAGCCGAGCCAGCTCATCCCTACCGGCATCGCCGGCATCGACCTCAACAACACCCTCGTGTCCGGACAGAAGATTCCGTTCTTCGCCGACCCTGACCAGCCTTACAACCAGGTTATGGCAGACGTGGCCCTGCGTGCCGACGTGGACAAGATCGTGCTCGGAGGCATGGGACTTACCAATGACGACTACCTGTTCTTCCGCCACGCGTTCGAGAACGCCGGTGCGCTGGACAAGATCGTCAGCTTCGTGAACACCACCGAGGAACCTCCTGTGGAGCGACTCCTCATCCCTGACATGGCGCTCGCCGCAGCCGAATACTTCGCCGTGGACAAGAACGAGAAAGTGCTGGTTCTGCTTACGGACATGACCCTCTACGCCGATGCGCTGAGCATCGTGTCGAACCGTATGGACCAGATTCCTTCGAAGGACTCCATGCCCGGCTCCCTCTATTCGGACCTGGCCAAGATTTACGAGAAGGCCGTGCAGCTGCCAAGCGGCGGTTCCATAACCATCATCGCGGTGACCACCCTCAACGACGGAGACATCACCCACGCCATCCCGG
>CAYMDZ010000146.1:0-3505 GCA_964389355.1 uncultured Muribaculaceae bacterium
TCTGGACTCGCTCGCCACGGCGCTGGCCTCACGCGAAGACCTGCTGCTCGTAGTCGGACCGCTGCGCAACGAGAACGTGGACATAATGGCCAATGCCTGCAAGTCCGCCGGCAAGACTATGATAGTGCCCTGCGCGAGCAGTGAGAACATAATCCGCCGTTACGCGGTCACCAAATCCGGCGACAGGGCAGAGAAACCTTTCTTGTGGTCGCTCTGCGAAACGGATGTCAGCCAGAGCAAGGCCCTGCTTGCCAAGGCCTGGGAGTACGGCGCGAAGACCGTCGGCCTGCTGTGCCCCGACGACCAGTACGGGCAGACTTTCTATGAATGGGTTCCGTTCCTGGCCACCGAACTTGGCCTGGAATTCTATCCGGAGAACAATTTCCAATATACGCCCGACAATCTGGAGGATCAGGCCCTGTCGGCACTTGCGACCGGGGTGGACTGCCTGATCTGCGCAGTCAATTCCGCTGACGAGGCTCAGAAGGTGCTTGAAGTCAGGTCTGACCTGGGAATGTCCAGCACGCGCATTCTTTTCTCGAACGGAGCGCTTTCCGCCCGTTTGCTGGAACTTGGCGATCTGGCCGAGGGAGCGGAGGGCATAGCTCCGTATGCGGACCCGTCCACCGGATTCCAGGTGGCCTACGAGGAGCGTTACGGCTATTCTCCGGCAGGCGCCGAGGCCCAGGTGTACGACGCTCTGCTTCTGGCCGGCCTGACGGCTTTCGTGAAGAATCACTTGGAGGAGGATATGGACACCAGCGAGATCATCCGTCAGATCACCTCCCTGGGAGACGACCCTTATCCCGTATGGGACGTGCTTGGAATGCGTTCGCTGCTGACCCTTATGAAGAAGGCGGACACCTATGTGAAGCTGGTGGGGGCGAGCGGAGTGCTGCGCTTCGACAGCGAGGCCTGCACGAGCCTGCTTCAAAGCACTTATGTGCATTGGATGGTGCGCGGCGGCAATTTCCTCACGCTCGACTATATGAGCGATGACGGCAGTAACCGCACTGCATCCACTCTGGCGGCGTGGAATTGGCAGGCTACTGTAAACGAGGACATCGAGGACGAGGACAGTCCGGTGCGGTACCAGGCCCTTCAGGACCGTTATGCACTTCTGGTGCAGGGTTCCTGCGGATGGGAGAACTACCGTCATCAGGCCGATGTGCTGAACGTCTATCAGATGCTCCGCCGCGGCGGCTGGGACGACGACCATATAATACTTATCGTATCCGACGATCTTGCCCGCAATGCGAAGAACGTGTTCCCGGGGGAGATCCGGACCTGTACTGACGGGGAGGACCTGTACGGGAGCGCGGTCATCGACTACAGCAGCGACACCCTGTCAGTCAGCGACATAGAGGATATAATGCTCGGCCGGGGCAGCTCCCACCTTCCGGTCGTGCTCGACACTTCGGAGGGCACCGACGTTCTGCTGTTCTGGAGCGGCCACGGCTGCCTGGAGCAGTTCAAGAAGGCCAACGGATTCCTCTGGCGCAGCGACGGCGAGATCTTCACCGCCACCGACTTCCACAGCACGCTCGAGCAGATGTACGCGGAGCACCGCTTCCGGAAGATGCTTCTGCTTCTGGAACCCTGCTTTTCACGCAATATGGCCCTCCAGGCCCGGAACATACCCGGAGTGCTCGCCATAGCCAGTGCGGGGGAGGCCGAATCTTCGTTCGCCGACTATCATTCCGCTGAACTCAAGATATGGATGAGCGACCGCTTCTCGAACAACATCGTGAACACGCTGTCCGCCAATCCTTCCCAGACCTACAGGGACCTCTACGAGTATCTTTACACCCATACCCTCGGGTCCCACGTCTATGTGGAAAACTCCTACTGGTTCGGCAACCTCTGCAAAACCAGCCCTGAAGAATTTATAAATTGTTATTAATTATAGTGTTACCATTAAGAAAATGAAACGAATCAATTATTTTTTACTGATCCTGTCCGTGGCTGCGGGCTTGATCGCTCTTGCATCCTGCAACAAGCAGGAGACGGAGAATCCCGGAGATGACGAGGTGTATTTCGAGATAGATCCTGAAGGGACCATCGAATGTTTCGCCGACGACGAGACCATAATGAACGAGATTTTCGGCGCCGACGGCTCCAATGACGATGAGCAGAAGGCTGAACTTCGCGAAGTTTACCTTCAGAAGCTCCAGGACTGGGAGAACAAGCTGAGCGAAGAGACTGGCCGCAACAGCTGCGTTCCGGGATACATCAGCTACAAATTCTATTATTATTCGAAGGATATCGACGGATCCAGCATCCGTCTTTCAGGACGTGTAGCCTGGGGGAGGTACTGGTTCTTCGGTTGGCACAATGCTGATCCGGACAATATCTATCTTCTTGAGCATTACACCATTACCGACAATTCTGAGTGCCCTTCCGAAAACGGCAAGACGGATATGTTCCTGGTCACCGGAGACAACCTCCTCATTATGCCTGACTACATAGGCTACGGCGAGACCAAGGAGCGTCTTCACCCTTACCTGAACCACGAGATCGTAGTCCAGAATTCCATCGACGCCATAGAGCCTGCCTATGCGATATGGAAGAAGTACGGCAGCGGCGAGCTGGAGGATGACTGGAAGATGTATGTGATGGGCGCTTCACAGGGCGCAAGCAACGCTCTGGCCGTGCACAAGTATTTCGATACCCACGAGGATTTCGCGAAGAAGTGGCGTTTCGACTATTCATACTGCTGCTGCGGAGCGTATGATCCGCGCCTTACGATGCAGACATACTACAAGTGGGGCAAGACCGCTTATGTGGGCGCCATCCCTATGACCATCAAGTCTATGCTGGCCAGCTATCCGAAAGAGATGAAGGGCTTCACGGAAGATGATTTCTACAGCGAGAAGTATCTGAAGATCAAGGACCAGATCGATGAGATTCTGGAAAAGAAGCAGACGAACACCACCGACCTGAACCATAAGATCAAGGAACTCCTCAAGACTGAGAATCCTACCCTGGAAGATATGCTGAGCAAGGACGCGCTCGATCAGAATTCCGAACTCTGCAAGGCATTTTTCACCTGTCTGGAGAACAACAACCTGGTCGGCGGATGGACTCCCAAGCACAAGATTCATCTTTACGGCACCACAGAGGACGAGATCGTGCCTTACGACAATACTGCCGAAGTCATAGGCGTGCTGGGTAATAACAATATGGTGGAAGTGGTCAGCGTAGGCACTTCCAAGCACGTGGCCACCTGCTACAAGTGGTACGCCACCCTTATGACCGGCAACTGGTAGGCCGGTAAAACGGATTCTCCGGTGAATGAAATTTTTACCATATAATGATATCAAGATGAAAGAGAGAAAAGTTTATGAAAGGCCTCTGTCGGAGGTGCTTGATGTTTTCCCTGAAAGGGTATTGTGCCAGAGCCCGACCGTTTGCAATAGCGTTCCGGAAGATATGGAACTGCAGCAGGGTGCGTGGTAGTAACTGTTTAATTCAGAACGATTATGCGAAAGTCGATTATATTTGC
>CAYMDZ010000147.1:0-3483 GCA_964389355.1 uncultured Muribaculaceae bacterium
CTACTACGCTTTCCTGGATGCGTCCCCGCTTGCCGAGGGACACACGCTGGTCATCCCGAAGAAGGTGGAGAATGACTATATCTTCTCGCTGGACGAGAAGACTTACGAAGGCCTGTGGGCTTTCGCGAGGAAAGTGGCCATCGCCCTCAAGGCTGCCGTTCCTTGCAAAAGGATAGGCGTGGCCGTGCTCGGAATGGAAGTTCCGCACACCCACATTCATCTCGTACCGCTTCAGAGCGAGGGGGATCTGGACTTCAGAAAGCAGCGCCCTGTCGTGAGCGACGAACGCAAGGCCGAGATCGCGGCTGCCGTTTTCGCTGAATTTCAGAAACTCGCCTAGCTTATGAAGAAGGTAATTTTTGTTGGAATATTGGCCCTGTGCCTGTCTTCGTGCACACAGAAGGCTTCCATCGATATGACCGTGGACGGCGCACCGTCAGAGAAACTGGCCGTTTACAAGCTGAACGTGTCTTCGGGTGAACTGCTTGACTCCGTATCCACCGATGCGGCAGGTCATTTCAGATATTCCGTGAAGGTGGAAGAAAACCAGCCGGAATTCATCTATGTGTACAGGGGTAACACCATCCTTTCGACTCTTCTTCTCGAAAAGGGGGAGAAGGCCGTGGTCAAGGCCGACACTCTGGGCAATTTCTCCGTGGAAGGTTCGGAAGGCTCCGCTGAACTGGCTTCCGTGACGGCTGACTACAACGCATTCCTGAAGAAGATGTCAAACCTTCAGGACCCGAAGGACGGAGTGAAGATCTACCTGGACTATTACAGGAACAGGACTACGTATGCCATCAATCACTGCAAGTCGCTGTCCGTCATACCGGTTCTTTTCCAGCCTCTCTATGCTGACACTCCGGTATTCTCCCAGCCTACCGACGCCATTCTGTTCAGAAAGGTGTGCGACAGCCTTAAGACCGTATATCCTGAATCCAGATATGTGAAGGCTCTCGAGCAGGAGACGAAGACCCGCGAGAATCAGCTGTCCCTGAATCTGTCGCTTTCGCAGGCGCAGAGCGTCGGATTCCCTGAGCTTCAGCTGCCTGACATCAACGGAGAGAAAGTGTCGCTCTCAGGAGTGAAGGCCCAGGCCATACTGGTGCATTTCTGGTCTGACCAGCAGGATGTCCAGAAACTTCTGAATACCGAGGTGCTGCTTCCGCTTTACCGCGAATATCACCGCAGGGGATTCGAGATCTACTCAGTGTGCGTATCCACCGACAAGGCTCTGTGGGCATCTGTGGTAAGAAACCAGAATCTGCCGTGGATCAACGTCTGTGACGGACTTGGCACCGGCTCTACCGCAGTGGCGCTCTACAATGTGCAGTCGCTGCCTTATAGCCTGCTGATCGCCGACGATGAGATCAGCGCCGCCGATATCGACGGAGCGAAGTCTCTCAGGAGCGAGCTTGACAAGATACTGAAATAGAGTCCCCCTTCTAGAACAGGGACTTTTTGGAAATTGTGGCTATGAAGTCTTTCAGATAGAAAGGCTCGAAATAGGCCACATTTTCTTTTTTACCCTCCTGGAAGAGCTTGTAGGCCAGACGGCCCATTGCCTTGGCAGTAGGGTAGCACTGCAGGAATTCGGCATTGGCACTCGTGAGCGTGCCGCGGCATTTCTCGGCACCGTCCCCGATGAAGAGCACCGTTCCCTTCTGAAGGTATTCGCTGAAGCTGTCGGCGTTCACCACTACGGGTTCGGTCTTGCTGATCTGTCCGCCGCCCCTGTTGAACACGGCGGCATAGACTTCCATGCGGCGGGCGTCTATCATGGGCACCGTGTAGTCGCACTTGCGGTCCCGGCCCATCTCGGCGAGAATATCCATCGTGCTGATGGCGTACAGGGGAAGATTGGCCCCGAAACAGAGGCCCTTGGCGGTGGATACCCCGACGCGCAGGCCGGTGTAGGACCCCGGACCCGAGCTGACGCATACTCCGTCGCAGTCCGTTACCTTGAGGTGGCATTCCTCAAGCACCTCCTGGATGAAGGGAGCGGTCATGCTGGCCTGTGACTTGGGGGTGGGACTTTCTCTGTATGAGAGTATCTCCCCGTCGCGGCAGAGCGCCACTGAACAGAGGGAGGTGGATGTTTCTATCAGGATTATGTTAACACATTTGTGCTCCGACATCGCTTATCTGATTAAAGAAGTTTTCTATGAATGGGAAAAGTGTCTCCGTTATCCCGGAGATCCACTTGTATATCAGGGAAGAGTCCAGAAGGGATGTGTCGATGTGCAGAGTGCTGGCGTTGAATGAGTTGAATGCCATCAGCAGCAGTCCCAGGATGAGGGCGGTGTTCAGCAGGGCGAACAGGACCCCGAGTGTGGAGTTGAGCCAGCCCAGCGATATGGTCTTGATAAGGCCCGAAAGGAGCCTGGCCAGCAGGCGGAGCAGCAGCACCGTCACGATGATTATCACTATGAAAGAGATGATGTATAGCACTTCCTTGCTTACACCCTCGATGTAGGCGTTGAGCCAGTTTCCCACCCTGTCGGCGAAAAGATAGGCCAGGAACGCGCTCAGGAAGAGCGAAGCTATGGCTATGATCTGCTCGATGAAACCCTTGCTTATGCCTTTGACGATGGCGGGGATGAACAGGATCAGGAAGATCAGGTCGAATACGTTCATATTTGTAATTGGCTTACGAATTCATTATATTTGCGAGTTCAAAATTAGGCAAAAAAAATGACATTCAAAGAGTATAAAGGACTGGATTTGGTGGATACGGGTAACCGCATCCTGGAGAAGTGGAAAAAGGAAGGCGCGTTCGAGAAGTCTCTCAAGCTGAGGGAGGGAGCTCCGTCGTTCATTTTCTTTGAGGGTCCGCCAAGTGCGAACGGAATGCCGGGCATCCATCACGTGATGGCCCGCAGCATCAAGGATGCCATCTGCAGGTACAAGACCCAGAGCGGATATCTGGTGCGACGCCGTGCCGGATGGGATACTCACGGGCTTCCGGTGGAGCTGGGAGTGGAGAAGAAGCTTGGCATAACGAAGGAGGACATAGGCAGCAAGATAAGCATAGCAGACTATAACAGAACCTGCAGGCAGGAGGTGATGAAATACACCGCGCAGTGGCGCAACCTCACCGAGAGGATAGGCTACTGGGTGGATATGGACGATCCTTACATCACCTACGATAACAGATACATAGAGACCCTGTGGTATCTTCTGAAGGACATCTACGGTAAGGGATACCTCTACAAGGGCAAATCCATACAGCCGTACAGCCCTGCCGCCGGTACGGGCCTGTCATCCCACGAGCTTAACCAGCCGGGCTGCTACAGGGACGTGAAGGACACGACCTGCTGCGCCCAGTTCAAGGTCGCAGGCAAGGAGGACGAGTATTTCCTGGCCTGGACCACCACGCCGTGGACCCTTCCGAGCAATACAGCCCTCTGCGTCAATCCCAATATCGACTACGTGCGCGTGAAGAGCACGAACCCTTATACGGGCCGGCCTGCCACATACATT
>CAYMDZ010000148.1:0-3481 GCA_964389355.1 uncultured Muribaculaceae bacterium
GACGGCTCTGTGATAGGCGGTGAGGTCACAATCACCGGAAAGGTGATGGCCGAGGACCCTACCGTGGACGTTTCTACCCTGACGGGCGAGGTTACCGGCGAAGTGAACATCAGGATAGCCGGAGCCGGCGACAAGATCCGCGTCAAGGACCTCACGGCGCAGGTGGAATACCAGATAGACAGCACGATGACCGTTCCGTTCTTCACGCTGCCTGAGGCTCTCGCCGATGCCAATCTCGACCTTCCGGACGCTCAGCTCGTGGCGGAAGTCACATCGAACCTGGCCATTCCGATGAGCGCGCAGCTCGACCTCAATGACGGGATGTACACCTTCCCTGTCAAGTTCCCTTACAGCGAGGATCCTGCGCAGAGCCTGGTCGAGGCCAATGAGTTCAGCATAGACCTTAACCCTCTGATAACAAGCGGCAAGAAAGAACTTCCTGTGGCGCTCAACCTGAACGTCTCTCCGGAGCGGGACACGCACATCTACACCGATGCCGAGTATGGAATGGACGTGAATCTCACGATGAGCGTACCTGTTCAGTTCGGCGAGGAATTCACGATGAATTACGCTGACACCCTGGATCTCGGAACAGATGCCGGCACGCTCAGGGAAATTCTCAGGCAGTCTGAAATCCAGCTTTACGGCAAGGTGGAAAGCACCCTTCCGTACAGGGTGGCAGTCAATCTTGAGCTTCTCAAATATGACTCCGGCACCGGCACCTATTCTGTCATAGAGACAGAAGAGCCTATCGCCGCCATCATCACGGAGCCTGAAACCACAGGCGATTTCGCCCTGATAATCAAGTCGATACCGGAAGAGGAGATCGAAGGACTCAGCCATCTGAGGTTCAGTTTCGATCTCGGTGCGAACGGGGCCGTCCTCAACGAAGACAGCTTCATCCTGCTCCACGGACTTGGCATCAAGGCACCTCAAGGTATCACCGTTAACATTGGCAAGAAATGAAAAGTCTCAATATAAAAACCATAGCGCTTCTCTCGGTGGCAGTTCTCGCCGGGGCTGAAGCGAAGGCGCAGAGCCAGAGTACGTATTTTCTGGACAATTACTCATATAACTACAGGCTCAACCCAGCCATAATGGCGGAAAGGAGCTTCCTGGGTGTGGGCGTCGGCACCGTTGACCTCACCGCCGGCAGCAATCTGGGGCTTTCCTCCCTGCTTTTCCCTTCATCTGACGGAACCCGCCTGGTGACCGGCCTTAACAGGAGCGTGTCTTCGGAAGAGTTCCTCTCGGGCATCAAGGATGTGAACGACATCTCGGCCGGAGCGAATTACAATATCTTCAGTGTCGGAGTGCGCAAGGAGCGGACTATGACAATGGTCGAACTGAACTTCAGGACCGCCGTGAATGCCAATATCTCCGGAGACCTTTTCAGGCTCCTGAAGAACGGCACAGCGGAGAATTATGCCTATGACCTGTCGACCACAAGCGTGAATCTGAATTCCTACCTGGAACTGGCCTTCGGACGCAGCCGCATCAACGAGGAAAACACCCTCGGATGGGGCTACAGGCTCAAGGGCCTGCTCGGGCTTGCCGGCGGACAGGTGAATTTCAATGACACGCAGATAGCCGCGAACCCCGACTACATCGGCATCAATGCCAATGCCTCAGGCCGTCTGGCCGCACCTCTGGTGAAGTTCAAGGTGGATGACAAGGGCACGATCACCGGTCTGGAGGCGGATGAAACCAGCACCTCACCGGCCGGCTACGGCGCCGCGATGGATGCCGGAATCGTGTGGAAACCGGTTGAGGGACTGAGCCTTACGGCTGCCGTCACGGACCTTGGCCTGGTCAGCTGGAAATACAACCTTCTGGCTGAGACGAACGGGGAGATCGCCTACACGGGGTACGACCTCAGCGAAGACGAGATCGACCTCACGGAGGAATTCGAGAGGATAGGCGAGGAATTCACGGAACTGGCCAATCTTAAAGTCCGCGACGGATCCGAAAGCGAACTCAGTATGCTGCCGTTCACGGTCAACCTGGGTGCGCGCTATCAGATGCCTTTCGCCAAATGCCTCAGCGTGGGCGCGCTCGCCACATACAGGAACGCGGTGAATCCATATTTCGACGCCAGGCTCGGTGCGACGCTGTCGCCGTGAAAATGGTTCAGCCTTACGGGAAACTACGGCCTGAGCTCGGCAGGAGCCGTCTGCGGCGGTGCGATGAGCGTCTCGCTGTTCTTCCTCAACCTTTTCGTGGCTGTGGACGGATACAGCGGCCCGATTGGCCTGTATGAGGGTGCAATCCCTTATCCTGTAGATAAATTCAACTTCCGCGTGAACTGCGGTCTCACCCTACAGTTCGGGAAGATATTTTCTAAATAGCAGGGAGCTGTCGCCGTAGGAAAGAAAGCGGAATTCGTGGGACAGGGCGTAGTCGTAAATCTTGCGCCAGTCTTCCCCCACAAAGGCCGCCACGAGCAGAATGAGGGTGCTCTCGCTCTGATGGAAGTTGGTGATGAGCATATCCACCAGACGGAATTTGAAGGTAGGTACGATGATTATACGGGTGCCTACCTTTATTTCGTCCAGGCCGTGGGCATTCAGATAGTCCACGATGCCCTGGAGGGCCTGTGCGGTCGTGTACGGGTATTCGCGCTCGTAAGGGGCCCATTGGCATACATCCTCGGGACAGCCCTTTTCGATGCACGACACTCCCACATAGTAGAGCGATTCGAGGGTGCGCACTGACGTGGTGCCTACTGCCACCAGAGGGGTTTTCTTCGAGATAAGTTCCTCGATCAGAGCCTTTTTCACCACGAACGGCTCCCTGTGCATAGGGTGCTGGGCCACATCCGATGTCTTCACCGGCAGGAAGGTGCCGGCGCCCACGTGCAGGCAGACGTTGCGCATCTGCACGCCGTTATCCTTCAGCGTCTGGAGAACCCTGTCGGAGAAGTGCAGGCCTGCCGTAGGAGCCGCTACTGAGCCCCTTATATGGGCGTAAACGGTCTGGTAGCGTTCCAGGTCTATCGCTTCCGTCTGGCGGTTCAGATACGGTGGAATCGGGATGTTTCCGCAGATGTCCAGCACGTTCGAGAACGGGATGCCCGTCTGCCAGCTGAATTCCACCGTTCCGGTCTGTCCTTCGCGGTTTATGAGCCTGGCTTTCAGGTCAATTCGGTCCATTTCCCCGCAGACGGTGTCCTCCGGCACGAGATAGGAGAGAATGTCGTCCTTCCAGCGCTTGGAATTGCCGATGACGCACTGCCAGGAGCATTTCTGCGTGGCCGAGAAGGCCTGCGCGTAGTCCGCAGGGTCAGAAGGCTGCAGGCAGAAGATCTCTATATGGGCGCCGCTTTCACGCTTGAAATGCAGTCTGGCGGGTACGACCTTGGTGTCGTTGAACACCATAAGAGAGTGTTCCGGAATGAGTTCAGGGACGTTTCTGAAGTGCTTTTCGTCGATCTGGCCGTCTCTGTAGATGAGCAATTTGGACGAGTCGCGCTCTGCCAGAG
>CAYMDZ010000149.1:0-3463 GCA_964389355.1 uncultured Muribaculaceae bacterium
TCTCGAACACGGTCTTGTCCGGGTCTATGCTCTTGTGCTGCTGGTCCACATAGGATATCTTCACGGTGTCCCCTATCTCTATGCTGCCGGTGTCCGGCGTGTCAAGTCCCATTATAAGGCGGAAAAGCGTGGTCTTGCCGGCTCCGTTGGGCCCGATCACGCCCACGATTCCGGCAGGCGGCAGCACGAAGGACAGATGCTCGAACAGCAGCTTGTCCCCGTAAGCCTTGCTCACGTCGTGGAACTCGATGACCTTGTTACCGAGGTGCGGTCCGTTCGGGATATAGATTTCCAGATTGGATTCCTTCTCCTTGGTGTCGGCCGAAGCCAGCTTCTCGTAGGCTCCCAGACGGGCTTTCTGCTTGGCCTGACGGGCCTTAGGGGCCATCCTGACCCATTCGAGCTCGCGTTCGAGGGTCTTGCGGCGCTTGCTTTCCTGCTTCTCCTCCATGGCCAGGCGCTTGCTCTTCTGGTCCAGCCAGCTCGAGTAGTTCCCCTTCCACGGAATGCCTTCCCCGCGGTCAAGCTCGAGTATCCATCCGGCCACGTTGTCCAGGAAATATCTGTCGTGGGTGACGGCTATGACCGTACCCCTGTACTGCTGCAGGTGGCTCTCCAGCCACTGTATGCTCTCGGTGTCCAGATGGTTCGTAGGCTCGTCGAGAAGCAGCACGTCCGGCTGCCGAAGGAGGAGTCTGCACAGCGCCACACGGCGTCTTTCACCTCCCGAAAGAGTCTTTATGAGCGCATCGGCAGGCGGACACTGGAGGGCGTCCATGGCGCGTTCCAGCTTGGAGTCTATCTCCCAGCCGTCGAGGTGGTCGATCTTTTCCGTGAGCTCGCCCTGGCGTTCGATAAGCGCTGACATCTGCTCGTCGGAAAGCGGCTCGCAGAACTTCATGCTTATCTCGTTATACTCGGCGAGTATGTCCATCACCTCCTGCACGCCCTCCTGGACCACTTCCAGCACGGTCTTGTCCGGATCCATCTGAGGCTCCTGCTCCAGATAGCCCACGGAATAGCCCGGAGCCCACACGACCTCGCCCTTGTAGGATTTCTCAACCCCGGCGATGATCTTCAGAAGCGTGGATTTTCCGGAACCGTTCAGACCTATGATGCCTATCTTGGCCCCGTAGAAAAATGAAAGGTAGATATCCTTGAGGATGGTTTTGTTATTGTGGGGCAGGACTTTGCCCACCCCGTTCATCGAGAAGATTATCTTTTCGTCTGCCATATGCTGTGTTTATTTTTCCAATGTCGCCTTCACCGCTCTCCTCCAGCCCTTCAGCACGGTATCCCTGCGGGCCTGGTCCATCTTCGGGGAGAATACCTTCGCCTGACCCGCCAGTGCACGAAGACTGTCGGTGTCTTTCCATATTCCGACAGCCAATCCGGCCATATACGCCGCACCGAGCGCCGTGGTCTCCTTTTCGGAAGGCTTTATCACCTTCGTATTCAGGATATCCGACTGAAACTGAAGCAGAAGCGCGTTGTCCGAAGCCCCGCCGTCCACCTTCAGCTCGCAGATGGCGGTGCCGGAATCCTTTTCCATCGCCTCCACCACGTCCCTCACCTGGAACGCCATGCCTTCGAGGGTCGCGCGCGCTATGTGCGCAGCCCCGGTCGCCCTGTTTATGCCAATAATGGTGCCCCGTGC
Organism: uncultured Muribaculaceae bacterium; assembly: GCA_964389355.1. Taxonomy (GTDB): domain Bacteria; phylum Bacteroidota; class Bacteroidia; order Bacteroidales; family UBA932; genus Cryptobacteroides. The sequence goes on from CAYMDZ010000149.1 coordinate 1,658, forward strand.
CTGAGCATCCCAGTACGGAGCGGCCAGACCGGTGAGCGCCGGAACGAAATACACCCCGCCGTTATCCTCCACCTGCAAGGCCAGCGCCTCCACTTCGGAAGAGCTTTTTATTATGCCAAGCGAGTCGCGAAGCCACTGCACTGCGGCCCCGGACACGAAGATGCTGCCCTCAAGCGCATAAGTCACCCTGCCGCCTATCTTCCAGGCGATGGTGGAAAGCAGGTTGGACTTGGACGACACGGCACGGTCTCCGGTGTTCATCAGAAGAAACCCGCCTGTGCCGTAAGTGTTTTTCACAGAGCCTTTTTCCAGGCACATCTGCCCGAAAAGCGCACTCTGCTGGTCGCCTATCAGCCCGGCCACGGGCACATTGGCCCCGTCTATGAGGGCCTGCCCGTAAATCTCGGAAGAGGACTTCACCTCCGGAAGGACCGAAGCCGGAATGTCCAGAAGGGCAAGCAGTTCGGCGTCCCACTGAAGGGTGTGGATATTGAAAAGCATCGTCCTGGATGCGTTCGTCACGTCAGTGGCGTGCACCTTTCCCCCTGTCAGGCGCCACAGCAGGAAGGTGTCCACCGTGCCGAAGCGGAGCTCCCCCCTCTCGGCGCGCTGTCTGGCTCCCGGCACATTGTCCAGAATCCATTTGATCTTCGTCCCGCTGAAATACGAGTCTATCCGCAGGCCCGTCTTGCTGCGCACCAGCCCGGCATAACCTCTGGCGGCGAGAAAATCGCAATACCCCGCGGTCCTTCTGTCCTGCCAGACTATGGCGTTGTAGACAGGTTCGCCCGTGGCGGCGTCCCACAGGAGAGTGGTCTCCCTCTGGTTCGTGATGCCCAGCGCGGCAATGTTCTCCACGCCCACGCGATGCACGACCTCCGTCAGAACTTCATTCTGGGAGGCCCATATATCTTCAGGATTATGCTCCACCCAGCCGTCCTGAGGATAGATCTGGGGGAATTCCTTCTGGCTTTCCGCCAGCTTTTTTCCATTGGAGTCAAACGCTATGGCGCGGGAACTGCTGGTACCCTGGTCCAGGGAGACGATTATATTTTTCATATCGCGTAAAAATAGTAAATTTGTCTGGAAACGTCAAAACTCATCATTATGACACTGGTAAAACTTTCTTCAGATTTCGACGATCTGTCCCTGGGCGTGGCGCTTGTTCCCGCCGGGACGGAGAAGCCCCGGGCCATATTTCAGATAGTGCACGGAATGGCCGAGCACAAGGAGCGCTATTATCCCTTTATGGAGTATCTCGCGCAGAACGGGTTCGTGTGCGTCATCCACGACCACCGCGGACACGGGGAGAGCGTGAAGAGCGAACAGGACCTGGGTTATATGTATGACGGCGGCGCCAGAGCCCTTGTCGAAGACGTGAAGAAGGTGCAGGACTGGGCCAGGGCACAATACCCGGACCTTCCGGTGTACCTGTTCGGCCACAGCATGGGCAGCATGGTCGTGCGCGCATTTGCCCGCAGGTACGACGACAGCATCGCGAAGCTCATAGTCAGCGGCTGTCCGTCCGACAACCCCGCGAAGGGCATTGCGCTCGCATTGGCCCGGATCATAGGCGCGCTGAAGGGCGCGAACCGTCCGAGCAGGCTGCTGAACAAGTTGGCATTCGGCTCATACGGCACTATGTTCGGGAAAGAGAATCCGCTCGCCTGGCTGAGCGCGAACAGGCAGAACACCCTGGACTACCGCGATGACCCGCTGTGCGGCTTCATCTTCACGGCGAACGGGTTCGAGAACCTGTTCAAAATTATGAAGGCCTGCTATAGTCCTAAAGGCTGGAAAATGGCC
>CAYMDZ010000150.1:0-3438 GCA_964389355.1 uncultured Muribaculaceae bacterium
CGAAATAACTTATGCGCTGATACAGGTCGTCCTGAATGGCGCTCACCGCGGCGATCCCGCGTTCCTTCGTGGTAACGAAATTGCCTGACGGATAGATATATGCCTCGTCCAGTGACTCTATGACGGCACCGCTTCCCGGCTCTATCGAGCTGATGGACTCCACCTCGTCCCCGAAAAAGACTATGCGGAAGGCATAGTCCGCCCCGCCAGGGAACACATCCACCGTATCGCCCTTCACACGGAAATTGCCCCGGCCGAAATCCCCTTCCGTACGGCTGTAAAGCGCATCCACCAGGCGGTAAAGCAGCGAAGTCTGGCTTCTGGTCTCGCCCTTGACCACGTGTATGGTCTGGGCGTGGAAATCCTCAGGATTCCCTATGCCGTAGAGGCAGCTCACCGAAGAGATAACTATCACGTCCCTTCGTCCGCTCAGCAGGGCGCCGGCGGCACTGAGACGCAGCTTTTCTATCTGGTCATTTATGGAAAGGTCCTTTTCTATGTAGGTGTCCGTCGTGGGAAGATAGGCCTCCGGCTGATAGTAGTCGTAATACGAGACGAAATACTCCACGGCATTGGACGGGAAGAAGGACTTGAATTCGCCGTAGAGCTGGGCGGCCAGGGTCTTGTTGTGGCTCAGAATGAGGGCGGGACGCTGGAGTTTCTCTATGACTCCTGCCATGGTGAACGTCTTGCCCGAGCCCGTAACGCCAAGCAGGGTGACATCACTCACCCCGCTTGCCAGAACTCCACTCAGCTGTTCGATGGCCCGCGGCTGATCGCCGGCAGGCCTGTATGTCGATTCAAGTTTGAACTTCATCTATTTCCCCGTTACGGCACTGTCTATGGACTTGCCGAACACGAGATATCTCTGATATAAAAATTCCGTCACGAAATTCAGGAGCATATTGAGAATGGTGGCGAAATATTCGTTCCACCAGAGAGTTCCCGTGAAATAATGCTCGAAGAATGTGGTGACGGGAATGAATGCACAATAATACAGGAACACCTTGAACATGGCCACAGGCACGTTGGTCGTGGACTTGAAGGTGAACTTGCGGTTAAGGGTAAAGTTCCACAGCACTGACAGGACCAGGGCGCACAGGTATGACAGCCAGTACTCCCAGCGCCCCAGTTCATTGAAGAGGGCGAACGAGCCCATCTGGATTACACCGGCGCTGATGGAAAAGCCGACGAATTTGAAGAATCTTACTACTTCTTTTGCTTGCATGGTTAAGGTTTTGGGGTACACTTAGTTTTTCCTGTCCAGGGAAGAGAAAAACTTCCACTGGAAGATAATCAGATAAAATGCTCCGCAGGTTACGCAGGAATCGGCGAAATTAAACACCGGAGGGAAGAAAGTGGCTGAAAACATATCCACCACACGCCCGAACATAAACGGTGCGTAATCCCAGATGAGGCCGTAGAACAGGCAGTCTATGATGTTGCCCAGCGCTCCGGCGGTGATGAAGGTCAGCCCCACAAGCACCCCGGTCGGGGCTGCGTTGCGCTTGATCAGCCTGTCAATCCACCATATAAGGAATCCGGACAGGCAGATGCGGAAGAACGACAGGATGAATTTGCCCACGGCGCCTCCGAACTTCATTCCGAAGGCCATCCCCTCGTTCTCCACGAAGCACAGCCTGAACCAGTTTCCGAACACGGGAATAACCTCGCCAAGAGACATGTTGGTCTTGACGAGTACCTTTATAACCTGATCGATGACAATAAGAAGAATTCCTAAAGCGAGCAGTTTTGCGCCTTTCGAGATCTTCATGCCCTTAGTTCTTTCCCTGTTTTGCAAGCATCTCCTTGGCCTCCACGGTAAGGGTGGCGTGCGGAACGAGCTTCAGCCTCTCCTTAGGGATGAGCTTGCCTGTGACGCGGCATACGCCGTAGGTCTTGTTCTCTATGCGCACAAGAGCCGCCTCCAGGTTCTGGATGAACTTGTACTGGCGCTGTGCCAGCTGGCTTGCCTCCTCCTTCGAACGCTGCATGGCGCCGTCATCCTCCACGGTCTTGAAAGACGGAGAAGTGTCATCCACATCGTTGGCACCGCCGCTTCTGGCTATTTCACGATACGTATTGTATTCAGCCTTGGCCTTGGCGAGCATATTTTCGATAATGGACTTGAATTCAGCGAGTTCCTCGTCTGAATAACGATTTTTCAATTCTTCTGCCATAACTACTTGCGTTTAACGTTGATTTTAATGATATCCTTGTCCCATTCCACTTCGGCAGCATCGTCTCCGGCGCAATCCAGCTTCTGGAGCGTCAGGCTTGAGCTGAGGGTCTGGGCACAGACATAATCCCTGTATTCTGACAATGCGTCCGAGATGGCCTCGTAAGCCTTCCCGTCCGCGTAAATGACTGTATTGATGCGATCCGTGATCTCGAATCCGCTCTCCTTGCGGAGATTCTGGATAGGGTGAATCAGCTCGCGGGCATTGCCTTCCCTGATGAGTTCCGGGGTCTGCACGATGTCGAGGGCCAATGTGAGCGTACCCTCCGTGGACACGAGCCAGCCAGGCATATCCTCGGAATTGATCTCATAGTCACCCTTGCCAAGCACGACGTCCCCGCCCGGCAAAGACAGTGTGTACTCCCCTTCCGCAGCCTCGATCTGAGCTATCTGCTCCTGGCTGAGCGTGGCGAAAGCGGCCGCGATCTCCTTCATCTGCTTGCCGTACACCTTGCCCAGGGTCTTGAAGTTAGGCTTGATCTTCTTCGTGATGATGCCCACGGTGTCGTGCAGGAATTCGAGTTCCTTCACGTTCACCTCGGTAAGGAAGATAGCCTTGACCTTCTCGATGTGTGCCTTGACCTTGTCGTCAACCACAGGCACGAGCACCTTGGCAAGCGGCTTGCGCACGTTGATGCCCACCTTCTTTCTCAGGGCGAGAACCATAGAGGAAGCCTTCTGGGCGAATGCCATGCTCTCCTCCAGTTCGCTGTCAATGAGGGACTCGTCGGCCTTCGGCATGGCGGTGTAATGCACACCGAGAGCCTCGGGAGCGAGATCCGAATAGAGCTGGTCCATAAAGAACGGCGCGATAGGGGCCGCGAGCAGGGCTATGCTCCTGAGCGTCTCGTAAAGGGTCTGGTATGAAGAGAGCTTGTCTTCGGTCATACCGCTGCCCCAGAGGCGTTTCTTGTTAAGACGTATATACCAGTTCGACAGGTCGTCGCATACAAAATCCTGTATCAGACGGCCTGCGAGGGTGATGTCATAATCTTCATAAGCGGCCTCCACCTGCTTGCACAGCGTGTTCAGACGGCTTATTATCCATTTGTCGAACATTGGCCTGTGCTCATAAGGCACTGCAGGGGCGGAAGGGTCGAACTTGTCGATATTGGCATAGAGGGCGAATACCGAATAGGAGTTGTAGAGCGTTCCAAAGAATTTTCTGCGCACCTCGTCCACGCCGGCCTCGTCGAACT
>CAYMDZ010000151.1:0-3429 GCA_964389355.1 uncultured Muribaculaceae bacterium
CCGCGCTCGCGGTGAGCGCTCTGTTCTACCCGGCGGCGTTTATGCTGTATTTCGGACAGGAACTGGGCGAGAACGCCGCCGACGGCACTGAAGGCCGCACCTCCATCTTCTCGCACGCCAGAGCGGTCAGGATCGGCAGGCCGGACGCGGAGCAGAAGGCGACATTGGCAGTGTACAGAAAAATATTGGCACTCAAGGAAGAACTGTGCGAGGCTCCGAACTATGATCTGTGTTACTGTCAGGATGCAGGCCGGGGATTCAATCCGGACAAGCATTTCGCGTTCCTTCGGGGCGGCGACACCCTGGTGGTCTGCAATTTCTCCGGAGAGGACGCGCAGATGACCGTAAACATTCCGGCAGAGGCGGGGTCAGAGCTTCCGCGTGAGGTACAGGCAAATATCCCGGCGATGGATTTTACAATTATCAAGAAATAATGTATTTTTGCGACGCGAAAATACAAAACAACACTTACTATAAAATGAAAGGTTCAATTATTATTCTTTGCGGCGGCGGTCCTGCTCCTGGTATGAATACCGTCGTATGTTCCGTAGCCAAGACCTTCCTGGCCAACGGATATCGTGTAATCGGTCTTCACGGAGGTTACAGCGGACTCTTCTCCAAAAATCCGCGTACCGAGGACATCGACTTCTTCAAGGCAGACGCATATTTCAACAGAGGCGGCAGCTATCTTCAGATGAGCCGTTTCAAGCCGACTGCAGAGGACTTCGAGAAGAACTTCAACCTTGATCTCTTCAAGGAGAACGACATCAAGCTGCTCGTTACCGTCGGCGGAGACGACACCGCTTCCACAGCGAACAGAATCGCCAAGTTCCTCGAGGCCAAGAAGTACCCTATCGCCAACATCCACGTCCCCAAGACCATAGACAACGACCTTCCGCTCCCGAACAATACTCCGACCTTCGGATTCAACTCAGCGAAGGACGAAGGCGCGCACATCGCACGTACCGCTTACGAGGATGCCCGCACTTCAGGAAACTGGCTTCTCATCTCTGCGATGGGACGCAGCGCAGGCCACCTTGCACTTGGCATCGGTGAGGCTACCCACTGCCCTATGACCATCATCCCGGAGATGTTCAACAAGACCGAGATCGGCATAGACAAGATCATCAAGCTTACACTCGGAAGCATCATCAAGCGCAAGATTCTCGGCATCGACTACGGTACCGTAGTGGTCGCTGAAGGCGTGTTCCACGACCTCGATCCTGAAGAGATCAAGGCTACAGGAGCCAACCTCACCTACGACGAGCACGGACACCCTGAACTCGGCAAGATCTCCAAGGCCGTGATGTTCAACGACATACTCGAGAAGGAATTCAAGAAGGTCGGCATGAAGATCAAGACCCGTCCTATCGAGATCGGCTACGACGTACGCTGCCAGGACCCTATCGCATTCGACCTCACATACTGCACCGAACTCGCAATGGGCGTCTATGAGCTCTTCGAGAAGGGCGAGACCGGATGTATGGTATTCGTTGACCATAACGGAGATGCCAAGCCTCTCTACCTGCACGACCTGCAGAACGAGGAAGGCAAGATTCCACCTCGCCGCGTGAACATCGAGGGCGGTACCGCACAGAATTACTACAATCACATCTGCCACTACATAACAGAGGCTGATTATGAAGCTGCCAGAAAGTACGTTCCCAATCCTGAGGACTACGACTTCAAGAAGATTTTAAACTGGTAACCTCTTAACGCGAAGAAGGGACTGACCGACGGCCAGCCCCTTCTTTTTTAATGCCTTGCACAGAAGTCTAATAGTTCTCCGACAGAATCTCGAAATAAGACTTCGGATGCGCGCATACCGGGCAAACCTCCGGAGCGCTCTCTCCCACCACGATGTGACCGCAGTTGCGGCACTCCCACACCTTTACGGAACTCTTCGCGAACACTTCCTGCGCTTCCACGTTCTTCAGAAGCGCGCGGTATCTCTCCTCGTGACGCTTCTCGATAGCGGCTACCATCCGGAACTTGCGGGCCAGCTCGGGGAATCCTTCCTCGTCTGCGACCTTCGCAAATCCTTCATACATATCTGTCCATTCGTAGTTCTCACCTTCGGCGGCAGCGGCAAGGTTCGAAGCGGTGTCAGAAATCCCATTCAACTCCTTGAACCAGAGCTTGGCATGTTCTTTCTCGTTGTCAGCTGTCTTTAAAAACAACTCGGCTATCTGCTCAAAGCCCTCTTTCTTGGCCTTTGAAGCAAAATAGGTGTACTTGTTGCGAGCCTGAGATTCACCCGCAAAAGCGGCCTCCAGATTCTTTTCAGTTCTGGTACCTGAATACTTTGTTTTCATACCGTTTTTAAAATTATTATTTAAATTTGTGCTGCTGATTGGAGCAGCATCCGTATGCAAATGAAAATAAAATATCTGATATTTACAATACTGGCCCTGGCCTCTTTCTCTTCCTGTCAGAACGGCCGGAACGGCGCCCGGAAGGCCGCCGCGGCGCAACCTGCAGATTCCCTTGATTTTACACTTGTGCAGGTACCTGCGATGATTACGGACGAGCAGGAAGTGCTCACCTATTCTATGCAGCACTTCTGGGACAAATTGAGTGAGAGGTGCTACGCGCAGAAGGTCGAGGAGCAGTTCGCGAACTGGATCTGGCTCAGCGAGAACGTGCCTTTCGAATTGGCCTGCAAGTCGCTTAAGACAGCATACTCGAAATCTCCGGAACGCATTCTCCATCTGGCTGACAAATACCTCTATAACCCGCAGTCCCCTTACCGCAACGAGGACCTCTACGGAAGCCTCTGCGCGCTGGCGGGAGGCGATCTCGAAGATGTGGCCAGGCTGTGCGCCCTGAATCCTGTGGGCGGCAAGGCGGCCGATTTCACCATAGAGGATGCACGCGGCAGGCATTTCACCCTGTACAGCGTCAAGGCCCGCTACACGCTTCTCTTCTTCAGCAACCCCTACTGCCACGCCTGCAAGGAGATAATCGACGAACTGAAGGCCAATGAACTGGTGCAGAAGGCCCTCTGCGAAGGGGTGCTCGCCGTGGTGAACATATACACGGACGAGGACCTGGAGCAGTGGCGCTCATATCTGGCTGAATATCCGAAAAGCTGGAAGACCGGGTTCGACCCCACCTTCACACTTCAGAACTGCGAGAAATACAACATCAGGGCCATACCGTCGCTTTACCTTCTGGGCGAAGACAAGACCGTCCTTCTCAAGGACGCCCCTACGGAAAAGCTGATGAACAGGCTTCAGGTGGAACTTCAAAGATATCTGTAATGGAAAACTTTATACGAGAAGTAAAATACTACGAATGTGACGGGATGGGCATAACGCACCATTCCAACTATATACGCTTTATGGATGACGCCCGTATCTCTGTTCTTGACCAGCTGGGCTACCGGTTCGACCGTATGGAGGCCGAACGGGTCGTTTCTCCTGTCGT
>CAYMDZ010000152.1:0-3414 GCA_964389355.1 uncultured Muribaculaceae bacterium
GAGTTGTCGTCCCAGCCCAGGCGGGTCTTGACGGTGACGGGCTTGTTCACTGCCTCCACCACGGCCTTCGTGATGGCCACCAGCTTGTCAGGCTCGCGCATCATGCCGGACCCGGCGCCGCGGCCTGCGATCTTGGTGACCGGACAGCCGAAGTTGATGTCTATGATGTCCGCGCCGTGCCCGCCGGCGATCTCCGCCGCCCGGTCCGCCATCCTGGCCGCCTCCACCATCGATTCGGGGATGTGTCCGTAGATCTGGATGCCCACCGGGGACTCCTCGTCGAGGGTTCGCATCTTCGCAATGGCCTTGTCGGCGTCACGGATGAGCCCGTCGCTCGGCACGAATTCGGTATATACGGCAGCCGCCCCCTGTTCGCGGCACAGAATGCGGAACGATGCGTCTGTCACATCTTCCATAGGTGCCAGCAACAGAGGGCGGCTGCCCAGATCGATGTCTCCGATCTTCATCGGAAGCAGGGATTAAATTGAAGCCAGGATCCCCGGAGCCTGAATGGCTGCATTGACGGCTACAGAGATGAATGCCAATACTATTATGGTGGCTACGATGCAGCCGATGACCTTAAGTCTCTTGAACCAGATGCCGTTGTTCCAGCCTATGGTCTGGAACATGCTCCAGAAACCGTGGCAGAGGTGGAACCAGAGGGCGACGAACCACACGATGTAGAGTGCCACGATCCACCATTTGCTGAATGTAAGGCTGAGAAGAAGGTAAGGGTTGTTCTCGAAAGTGCCGATTCCGAACATTTCAGGAAGCTGCATCTTGGCCCAGAAGTGCGTGAGGTGGAATGCGATGAATCCGAGGATCACGATACCGAGCACGAACATATTCTTCGCTGACCAGGAATCCGCTGCGGCCTTTGATTTGACTGCATAGCGCTTGAAGCCTCCGCGTGCGGCCACGTTCTTGCCGCTGAGCCAGCATCCCCAGACGATGTGGATGAGGAATCCGAGCGCGAGGATCGGCACCATAATGCTGATGAACGGGGTGGACATAAAGTCGCAGCCCAGTTTGAAAAGTCCGTCTCCGGCAGAGAAAAGTTTGTCATCTGCGGCGCATACGCCATACTTCCCGGTGAATGAGTCGATTACGGAGAAGAAGTTTATGGTCGCGTGAAGGAGCAAGAAGATGATAAGGAACGCGCCGCTTATGGCCTGCACGAATTTCTTGCCGATAGATGAATTGAGCATGAACATATCTTAGTAACTTTTATTATTTCCGAATAAAGCGTACAAATATAATTCAAATATCGCGAAGTTTCAATCCCGCTCCTCCAAAGTTGCAATTTTGACTTTTTACAAGTACTTTTGTGTTATGTATAAAAGAGTTCTTCTTAAACTAAGCGGCGAGAGCCTCGGCGGACCTTCTGGCAAGGGTCTGGACGAAGGCTGCATCGCCAGATATGCGCAGCAGGTGGCCGATGCGGTCCGCGCCGGACACCAGATAGCCATCGTGAACGGCGGAGGGAACATCTTCCGCGGACTCCAGGGCACGGGCAGGGGATTTGACCGTGTGGACGGAGACAAGATGGGAATGCTCGCCACCGTCATCAATTCCATGGCCCTGTGCCAGTTCATACGTTCCTTCGGAGTAAAGGCCGAGGTCTTCACGGCCACCCCTATGGAGCCGATCGCCCGTTATTACGTGCGTGACGCGGCCCTCAAACTTATGGAGGAAGGGGGAGTGGCCCTCATAGCCGGCGGAACCGGGAATCCGTTCTTCACCACGGACAGCGGCGCCGCACTCCGCGCTCTCGAGCTCAAGGCCGACGCCCTTCTCAAGGGTACGCGCGTGGACGGAGTCTATACGGCCGATCCGGAGAAGGACCCGACCGCAGTCAAGTATGACTCCCTTACGTTCGACAAGGCACTCGCTGACCACCTCAAGGTTATGGACGCCACCGCGTTCGCGCTCTGCGAGCAGGGCGATGTCCCTATTGTGGTGTTCAACGTTGACGAGCCGGGCGCTCTTAAAAGACTTCTCGAGGGTGAGAAGATAGGAACCACAGTACACGCTTAATCAATATTTGAAGATATGCTGACAGAAAACGCAAAACAGGTAATCAATACCGCCGGCTCCAAGATGATGGACGCCGTTACCTTCCTCGAAGAAAGTCTCAAGAACTACAGGGTGGGAAAGGCCAATCCTCAGGTATTCAACAAGGTGCTCGTAAACTATTACGGTACGCCCACTCCTGTCCCTCAGGTAGGTTCAGTTACCGCACCGGACGCCAGGACCCTGGCCATACAGCCGTGGGAGCGCTCCCTCATTCCGGCTATCGAGAAGGCTATCATCGATGCCAATATTGGCCTGACCCCTTCGAACAACGGCGAGACCATCCGCTGCACCGTACCGGCACTGACCGAGGAGAGGCGCAAGGAGCTCTGCAAGAATGCGAAGGCTGAAGGTGAGAACGCGAAGATCGTTATCCGCAATGCCCGCCGCGACGCGGTGGACGCGCTCAAGAAGGCGGTGAAGAACGAAGGCCTCAGCGAAGACGCCCAGAAGGAGGGTGAGGAGGAGGTTCAGAAGCTTACCGACAAGAGAGTGAAGGAAGTGGACGAGCTGGTGGCAGCCAAGGAGAAAGACATTCTGGCCGTGTAGAAAGTTTTTGTTAATTCAGAATAAATGTTTATCTTTGCGACCCCTTTGAAAGGAGGGATCGCAATTTTTTATTAAAGTATCAATCATTAAAGTATCAAGACAATGGACACACTTAGCTACAAGACAGTATCCCTGAACAAGGCTACCGTTGACAAGAAGTGGCTGGTCATTGACGCGACAGATCTCGCACTTGGTCGTCTTGCATCAAGGGTTGCTCTTGTCCTCCGCGGCAAGAACAAGCCTGGATTCACCCCTAACGTTGACTGCGGTGACAACGTCATCGTCATCAACGCCGAGAAGGTGGCTCTCAAAGGCAAGAAGATGACCAATCGTGTGTATGTGCGCTACACCGGATATCCGGGAGGACAGCGCTTCTGCACACCTGCCGACATCCTCGCCAAGAGACCGGAAGAGCTCGTTAGGAGAGCAGTAAAGGGTATGCTCCCTAAGACACGTCTTGGTGACAAGGTGATCAACAACCTCTACGTTTACGCAGGTCCGGAGCACCCACACCAGGCACAGAACCCTAAAGAAATTAAGTTGAACGAAATTTAAACAGAGCAAATGGAACAGACACACGCCCTTGGAAGACGTAAGACAGCTGTAGCTCGCGTTTATCTCTCAGCCGGCGCAGGCAACGTAACAGTCAACGACCGTCCCCTCGAAGACTACTTCAAGGAGGAGTCACTTCGTTACATCGTAATGCAGGCCTTCAGCGTAACTGAGACCCTCGGCAAGTTTGACGCCAAGGTAACCATCTTCGGTGGCGGTACCAAGGGTCAGGCAGAAGCC
>CAYMDZ010000153.1:0-3411 GCA_964389355.1 uncultured Muribaculaceae bacterium
CAGGCGGCTGCAATGGTTCTCCCGAATATACGTTTCATATCGAAAGCTATTTGTTGATCCTGGCCACCGAGGTGACTTCGCTGGAAGTGATGGAGTAGTCGTGAAGGGTGGAAGAACCGGCGCCTTCATAATGAAGAGTGAATATGACGGTGTCGTCATATTTTTTAGCATATCCGCTGACGGTGCAGTCGAGCGTGGCCGTGGCGGTGCCGTCGCGTAGGCTAACGGTGCGCCTGGCATCCGTAAGGTTGAGAATATCCTTCCCGACTTCAGCTTTCATAACCAGCACGTCGGATCCTATTATGTTCATCGTGATGATCACGTGGGAGTCGTCTTCCTTAAGGATGTTCATCTGCCCCGATTCGGCGGTGAGGGCGAGAGTTTCCGCGGTGGGTTCCGCCGATTCGTCGATGGACTCCAGCAGAGTCTTTTCTACCGTGAGGGTTCCGCTCGTCTTGAAGGAATAGTTGCCTTCGAACAGGTCAACCCCTTCCTTCGTGCAGGAACTCAGAATGGCCATAAGGAGCATCCCGCTAATTATGGACCACAGATTCTTGAATTTCATCTGTACTAGTTTAATTTATTCAACTCGTTCATCCACAGGGTGTTGATCGTGTCGGTGGACATTCTCCAGTCACCCCTTGGCGAAAGGCTTACCTTGCAAACTTTAGGCCCGTTGGGAAGGCAGGAACGCTTGAACTGCTGGCTGAAGAATCTTTTGTAGAATACTTTCAACCATTTGAGAATAATCTCTGCCGTGAACTCGCCCCTGAATGCCTCCACGGCGTATCTGTAGATCTTGGCCGGGCTCTTTCCGTCGAAGAAATGCCACAGGAAGAAGTCGTGCAGGTCGTACGGCCCCACCAGGTCCTCTGTCATCTGGCTTCCCGGCACGAGTTCCGGCGATACCGGAGTGTCGATGATGTCCAGCAGAGTGTCCCTGCATGCCAATCCCTGCGCCTTCCAGCGCGTGATCTCCCTTACCAGAGTCTTCGGAACCCCGGCATTCACGCCGTACATCGACATGTGGTCGCCGTTGTAGGTGCACCAGCCGAGCGCCAGTTCCGACAGATCGCCCGTGCCGATCACGATGCCTCCCTCGCTGTTCGCGATGTCCATCAGAATCTGCGTGCGTTCGCGGGCCTGCGCGTTCTCGTAGGCGGTGTTGTGCACATCCGGATTCAGCCCTATGTCCTTCATGTGCTGAAGGCAGGCCTGCGCTATGTCTATGTCCCTGAGGGTGACGCCGAGCTCGGTCATAAGGGAATTGGCATTGTTGTAAGTGCGTTCCGAAGTGCCGAAGCAGGGCATGGTGACCGCTATGATGTTCTCCCGGGCCAATCCCATCCTGTCGAACGCTTCGCAGGTGACCAGAAGCGCCAGCGTGCTGTCAAGCCCTCCGGAAACGCCGATCACGCATTTGCCGCAGTGGATGTGGTCCAGTCTGGTGACCAGCCCGCGCACCTGAATGTCAAAAGCTTCGCGACACTGTGCTGCTATGGCCTCAGTGCCGCCCGGAAAGAAAGGGTGGCGTTCGAGCTCCCTGTAAAGTCTGCCGCTGAAATCGGTATCCGCGCATTGTCCGCAGTCTATGTGCCTGTACTGTGCGCCGTTCTTTTTGAATGGCCAGCTGTCCGGCCAGGCTCCTCCGTCCAGGGAGAAGTTCCCGCTGTGGAGGCGGTTGCCTTCCAGCGTGTCTATGTCTATGTCCGAAATTATGTATTCGGAGCCGTTGTCGAAACGTCTGTTCTCGCTGAGAAGCTCGCCGTCTTCGTAGATCAGGCAGGAGCCGCCCCATACCAGGTCGTCGGAAGATTCTCCGTAGCCGATGCTGGCATAGACATAGCCGCAGTGAAGGCGTGCCGATGTGGCCCCGATGAGGGTCTTGCGGTAGTCATGCTTGCCCAGAACCTCGTTCGAAGCAGACAGGTTCAGGATCAGATTGGCCCCGCTGAGAGCCGCGTACGAGCTCGGCGGAATCGGAACCCAGAGGTCCTGGCATACTTCTATGCCGATGTGGGCCTTGCCGATGTCGAAGATCTGGAATATGCCCAGGGCGCAGCGCTGTCCGGCGTAGTCGATGTCGATGAGCTCGTCGCCCAGGGTCGTGCCGCTCTCGAAGTAGCGGGCTTCGTAGAATTCGGCGTTGTTCGGAAGGTAGAGCTTCGGAACCAGCCCGAGGAGCTTTCCGCCGCGAAGAACCGCAGCGCAATTGAACCGCCGTGCGTTGTATATGAGGGGAAGACCCACCACGATGAGGGACTTGCAGTCCGCTGTGAGTTCAAGCAGGGTCCTGACCCCTTCTTCGGTGTGGCTGTAGAGGCTGTGCTGATTGAACATCTCCTCGCAGGTGTATCCGCTGATGCCAAGCTCGGGAAAGGTGATGACCGAAGGGGCGCACTCCTTTTCCAGCGCGTGGCAGGTGTCGGAGATGCGTTTTACATTGGCATCTATGTCCGCAACCCTGACCTGCGGGCAGGCGGCCGCAACCCTTATCAAACCGTAGTTGTCGTTACTGTGCATATGCTCTTGATTCGCGATATGTTGCAAAGTTACTTAAAAATGGCTAAATTTGTCCGATTTGCCTTGTTAAATGAATATTGTAAGGATATTATGAATAAAACCAATAAACTGTTAACCTTTCTGGGAGCCGCTCTGATCGCGGTTTCCTGCAGCACGCCCAAGAATATACCGTATTTTCAGGATGTAGTGGACGGAAGCGTGGATTCGATAGCCGTATCGCACACCATCACGATGCGTCCGGGCGACAAGATATCCATCATCGTCAACAGCAAGAACCAGAAGATAGCCGCGATGTTCAACCTCACGTATGCCACCCGCTATATGGGTATGGTATCCGACGATGTGCTCTCGAGCCAGAATACCGGCGTCCAGGGCTATATGGTGGAGGATGACGGAACGATTGATTTCCCGGTAATCGGCAGAATCCAGGTCGCAGGACTCACCAGGGACGAGATTTCCCGCCTTATAAAGGAAAAACTTATCTCCGGGGGACTGGTGCAGGACCCTGTGGTCACCGTGGAATATCTTAACCTGAAGGTCAGCGTGCTGGGTGAAGTCACGAAGCCTGGCCGCGTGTCCATAGACAGGGACACATACACGATTCTGGATGCGCTGAGCGCCGCAGGAGACCTTACCATCTACGGTATGCGTGAGTCCGTCAGGGTGATCAGGGCCGAGAACGGTGTCCGGAAGACCTATGTCGTGAACCTCTGTTCCGCCCAGAACCTCTATTCTTCACCTGTATATTATCTTCAGCAGAACGACATGATATATGTCGAGCCTAATGATGTGAGGGTCCGCCAGAGTACCGTCAACGGTAACAATGTGCGCAGTACATCGTTCTGGGTGTCCATCGCTTCGCTTCTGGCGACAGTGACGAACACCGTC